>CASDUO010000004.1 GCA_949284065.1 uncultured Bacillota bacterium | reverse complement strand
CCATCCTCCCGATATCCACATCAATACAAAATCCCCGACACAGCCGGGGATTTCAGTTTATCTGCATATCAGCATATGGTCTTTACAGTTCACGGCGATCTCCGTCGCTCGCAAATCATTCTCACTTTACAGCGGTTTTTCCACAAGTTCCATGGTTATATCCAGCTCATTGGCCCATTTGATGTACTGATCCACCTGCTCGTCGTTGAGCATATCGGAGGATATCAGTCCGTGCTGGGTGATCTTATCGTTGACGAACAGCTTGGAGAACAGGAATCCGCCCTGTCCGGTTATGTACATCTCAGCGGAAAGGCCGGACTTTTTGAAAGAATCCACCAGACCGGGAGCATACACATGTCCTTCGAACAGAACATCTTTTCCTCCCTTCTTGCCGTAGCACTCGATGACCATCGCTCCCGTATCCGCCACCAGACCTTCATTTATTATCTCTTCCACTTCGTCATGATATTTGGGAGCGGGAGGCACATGGGCCAGCACCAGATCGAAAGGCACGGCTTTGTGCATCTTCCCGTCACGGCCTTTGTACTCACATTCCTCATGGGAGAGGAGTCCCGATCTGTAAAGGGGCCTTGCGAAATCTATTCCCACGCCGCCGTATTTGAAATATATGTTCTGGGCTCCTTTGAAGAATTTTTCGTTGTTGAGGCCCATGTAGACAGGTTCGTCGTGAGCATGTTCCACCATGACCACTTCCTGACCGTCCATCTCCGGGAATCTCCTTACCAAGGGCCTGCTGAAAGGCGTTGTCCTTATGATCTCTCCGTTCTCGAAAGCATAGGCATCTTCACACATGTCGGAAAGGGCTACAAGAGGCGACCACCAGTAAGGCAGGAACCTTTTGGCCTCTACGCCTTCGTAAACCATCATGTTTATGGTGTCACAGCTGTCCAGATTGTTCACCACTTTCCTCGTGAATACACAGATGAGTCCCGGCGCAGAGCCCGTACCTATTATGGCAGTCTTACCGATCTCTTTGAAACGTTTGCCGTACTCGTCATACATTATCTTGATCCCTTCTACCCACTGGTCGTCTCCCAGTGCCGGATCGGCGATGTCCTCACAGGCGGCAAAGTCCTGGTAATCGCTCTTCACCTCTATTGCAGTCTCCAAAACATTCTTGCCATAGTCCAGAGGCAAAGCGTTCACTATAAGATCCACCCCCTGGGCCACAGCAACGATATTTTCCTTTTTGCTTGCGTCCAGCTGCACACCCTTGCCCTTTTTCATTATCTTCACAAGTTCGTCAACAGCTTTCTTGTCATAGTCAGCACATATGATCTCGCTTACATTGGGCTCTTCATCCAGTCTCTGAGCCGCTGTGGAGCCCTGTGCTCCTGTTCCCAGTACCAATACTTTTTTCATGTTTTTTCCTCCTTTGCGCTCTCTGCCTTATCTATCCCATAACTCTTGCGGATAAATAAAAACAGAGTAAAATACGTTCAGCGTACCTTCTCTGTCTCTTTGCCTGTTGGTTATAGCCACGTTGGCGCCGCGCATCGCGATCTCTCCAAAGATCCGTCAGACGACCTTCCTTTTGCCTGTCAGTTTTCCCTCACCGGCTGCTGACACCGGGAGCCTCTCCGCTTCGGCCTCCCGCATCCACGAATATCTGCGGGACGTCTCGGGCCGTCCTCACCCGAAATATATATTTGCGTACAGGATAACACAGCGAAATACAAATTTCAAACATAATCTCATTACGACACCCGCGATCGCCAGGCGAATTACAAGAATCTTCAATTTTAAGGCAAAATTCTGTATAATGCTGCGCTGTAGAGCTATGCTGTACTTCTCCCCTACGGCTGTGATAGAATCATTATCGTTAGATGTTTCTATTCAAACGAAAGGGGTGATACATGTGTTTATCATGAAAAAAACTCGATTATTTATTGCCATTGTTTTGATGGCTGCTTTGATTTTCCCATCGATGGAAGCGTTCGGAGCTGTAAAACTGCCGGATGTGTCTCCCTCAAAATCAGCCCGGGGGCTGGTCTCACAGGGTCCGTCTGAAAAAGGCGAAATCATCCTTGTCTATAAAAAGGGTGTTTCTGACAGCCAGATAAAAAAATCCCTCGTACAGAAGGACTGCGATCCTGTACTTCAGGAAGAAGGCCCTGACGGCACCACGGTGGCTCTCGTGGAATATTCTTCACAGGACAGCATGGCCCAGGCTCTGACCAGAGGAGAACAGGATAAAAAGGTGGCTTATGCACAACCGAACTATAAATACAAAACATCGACTTACAAACGTGATCCCCGCGATGCGGACGATATAAAAAACCAGTGGTATCTCTATGAAGTGAAGGCGAAAGAAGCCTGGAGCCTTTTAGACGGGAGAGCGTCAAAGGTGAGAGTAGGTGTGGTGGATACCGGACTGGATGTATATCATGAGGATCTTCAGGCATCTGTCAACAAAGATCTCGGGCGAAGGTTCACATCTATAGGAGAGTCCTACCCTCTGACATCTGATTCCGAAGTACACGGCACCCATGTCACCGGTATAATCGCAGGTACTTATGGCAACGGCAAAGGCATAGCCGGCGTCGCTTCAGGTACGGGAAAGACAGAGGTTATAAACGCGTCCATAGGGCTGAAGGGATGGATGAGCACTATGGAGATATGCCGCAGTATGGAATATGTCGCGTCCCAGGGGGTCAGGACTATAAACCTGAGTCTGGGAGGGTCTAACAGAGATTACCTGTTATCGGATATGGCCAAATATATGACAAACGAAAAAAACGTGCTCATATGCGCAGCTGCAGGCAACGATTCTACCGACGTATACAGTTCTCCTTCTGACGAAGGCGAGGTCCTCAGTGTCACTGCCACAAGCTATTTCGGCTCACCCACATACTTTACAAGTTACGGGACCGACAAGGATATAGCCGCTCCGGGAGAGGATATAGTGAGCACTATCCCCGGCAATGAATATGCAAGCTTTGACGGCACATCCATGGCCGCACCTGTCGTGACTGCAGTGTCTGCTATGTGTTTTTCCGCCAATCCGGAACTCACGGCATACCAGGTGAAAAACATCTTAATGGCATCTGCTGAAGATATACACAAAAAAGGCTTCGATCAGATGACAGGATGGGGCTGCGTAGATGCCGAGGCCGCTGTCAAGGCTGCCCTCGATGCCAACACCTCCGTGGAACCTGAGGCCATAGAAATCAGAAAAGGCGGTAAAAATATAGTTTTGGATCCCGGTGACGACAAAACTCTGGACCCCGTCCTTCGTCCCGCCACATGTATAAGGGACATCAGCTGGTCGACTTCAGCTCCCTCAGTGGCAACTGTAGACGAATACGGCAATGTCAAAGCTTTGAATTCCGGGGTCGCCAAGATCACTGCAAGCTGCGGGAATGTTTCTGCTACGTACAATGTGACTGTGACCGGAAATGACGGTATAGAATATTTGGAGTTTGACAGCGACACTCCCGACAAATTATGCGTAGGTGACAAATATACTATAGGCACTAATATAGAGGATGGAGAGGACGGCAAATTGCTGAAGTGGACCAGCAGCGACACTTCTGTAATAGACGCACACGATGCAGGTGAAATAAAAGCCGCTTCGGAAGGAAGTGCGACAATAACCGCTACTGCATATAACGGCACATCCTGTTCAAAGACATTTACCGTGACGCCTAAGATCACCGATGTGAAGCTCACAAACGATAAGGGCAAAAAAACCTTCAAGAAAGGCGAGGCTGCCCCTACATTCTCGGCCGCCATACTTCCGGAAGGATCATCACACAAGAAGGTGACCTTCAAGAGTACCAATGTGAAAGTGCTGCAGGTGGATCCCGAAACCGGAGTATCAGAAATAGTAGGACCGGGAACGGCCCGGATCAATGCTGTGATAGATGGCACTACGTGGGCATATATGACCATAAAAGTCACCGGTAAAGGTACATCCTCCGGCGGTGGCATGATCGCCAACGAACTTGTCTACTGTCCCGTATATTCTGCAGCTGACAAGGAATATATGGCGGGCATGTATATCGAAGCTTGCCAGGACATGTACCGCTACCAAATCAAACAGAAAAAATATTACAGCGATGCTGTCTGGAACGACATACAAAGTTCATATAACAAGTATATGGCGCAGATAGAGGAGGACCCCGAAAACGGATATATAAACTGCCGCGCCGTCATATACAATCTCGGTAAAATGACCAAGAAGAATATGGGCAATAAAAAGCTCCCAGGCATCAAAAAAGAATATACCTCAAAGATAAGCAAGATATACCGGGAAAAGACCAAAGGCAAGAAATATACAGGTTACTGGAAACAGGTCCTCGAGAGCAATATCTACATCGCCAAAAACAACATAAAGAACAGCAGCAGTTACAGTGACGTCGCGGTGTCCTACGGTATGGCCAAAAAGAACATATCCCTGGCTCTGACAGATAAAAATCTTACATCTGTGCGAAAAACCGGAAAAGACCGGGTAGATAAATTCTACAAGAATATCCAAAAGAGCGATGCGTACAAGGATTTTTCCGCGACACAAAAAGAAAATATAAAGGCTCTGACCCAAAAGTATAAAGGCCTGATAGACAAAGCCTATGTAAAGATCGAAATCTCGAATATAAGGGATAAATATAAAGATGAAGTCCATGATATCACGGGCTGATCCGAAAGGAAGATTTTAGAGATGAACAGCGGAAAATTTGCTAAACTCGCAGGAGTCACACCGCGTACATTGAGACATTACCGGAACATAGGACTGCTGAGGAACGTCCGGCGAAAGGACAACGGCTACTATGAATACACCATGTCCGATCTGCTGACGATGCTTCGTATAAGGAGCCTTACTTCCCTTGGCTTTTCTCTGGACAATGTCCGGGATATACTCGAAGAAACTTCATCTGAAAACGGTTTTTATCTTGACGATCTGGACAAGGAACTTGAAAAACAAATCGACCGGCTTAAGCAGCAACGTGAAGCCATTTCTTTACTCAAAGCAGCGGGAGTATCAGCCGATACTCCCGCCGGCTTCATACGTGTTGCCGAATCCATATTGAAATCAGGCATCCCCGCAGACATGATCCAGATCGAACTGGAAAGCCTGCTTATAACCTATCATCTTTTGGATGCCGATTCCCTCAATACCCTATACGAATATTTCGGATCTCTCATTGATGCAGGCCTGTTCGAAGAATACTGCCGACTGGGTGCAAAAGTATGCGAATGCGATGAAAATACTCCGGAATCTGAAAAAGATGCTTTGGCTGAAAAAATCGCACCTATCATAGCAGCAGTCCCCGGTTTTCACGACGTCATGGCCGATTCATACGGGGATCCCGCCCTCATAAAAAGACTCAACTCTGTCCTCCGCATGCATTACGGTGAAAAAGTCTACGCCGCAGGTGAGGACGTATTCCATCGTGTACTGAAATTACTGACTGATAAGTATTGACATGGACCTTACGTCTACCTTTATCCTTTACCTGTACCATACGATATACCTCATTGCTTCAGCAATGAACGGCAGACGGATATCTGCAATGGTCAAGCGACCGGACAGTAATGCCTTGGGCTGCAGCAACACGGAGGCAAAATGATATGTTGACTAAAAACACGACTTTGGTATTCATGGCTTCGAGTTTCGCATCGACCTTGGGCAACTCCTCGGCGACGGTGCTTTTACCTGTGATACTGCTGATCAAAACCGGAGACCCTCTTGCTGCCGGTACACTTGCACTCATATGCGGCATACCTCAATTCCTGGCAGGTCTGGCCGGCGGAGCCGCTCTGGACAGATTCAACAGACGAAATATCTCCATATTTTCCGATTTGATCTCTGCCCTGTCCATCGCAGCACTGCCAATAGTGGAAATGACTTCAGGTCTTTCCTTTGGCTGGTTCGCCCTGTTCGGGATCATAGGAGCTGTCGGTGATATCCCCGGCATGACCGCCCGTGACGTGCTTTTCCCTTCTCTGGTCGAAAGAGACGAACTGTCACTTCAAAAGTTCATCGGTCTCTGGCAGGCTTTAGACTCGCTTGCGATCATCATAGGACCTGCCATAGCATCTGTCCTTATAGGATATGTCAGCGAAGTTACGGGACTCTGGGTGACCGCCTTCCTTTCTCTTTTTGCCGCTCTCGTGACTCTTTTCATACCCGCTTCCGCCGGGAAAATAAAGGAGGCGGATCGTCCCGTTTCTCCTCTTTCCACCCTGAAGGACGGAACAGCGATAATTTTCAAACATGACAAGATCCTGACCTTTTCCGTCATAATATCCGCAGGAGCTATCATGATCATATCCTCATATCAGGGTCTCCTGTTCCCTGTATATTTCACGGAAACAGGCCATGAGGAACTGCTGGGATATGTTTTGAGCATGCTGGCTCTCGGAAATATAATAGGGCCTTTGATATACTCGGCCCTGACGGACAAGATAGGAAAACGGACATGGTATGTGGTGAGCTTCGTGGGTGTTGGTATCGGCATGACCGTCATGGGTCTCTTCCCTTCCTATCCTATCATGCTTGCAGGAGCCTGTTTCACAGGTATCGCCTCGGGTCCCCTTGCTGCCTTGCTGGGTTTCCTCATGATCGAAAGGATACCCGAAGAGAGGAGGGGCGCCGTCATGGGACTGCAAAATGCTTTTATGCTGGTGCTGCCCCCTTTCTTCATATTCATCGTATCGGCTCTTGTGACCGCACTGGATCTGCGTACCGTATCTCTCGGCTGTATCGTCGCCCTGTGGCTGGTCATAGTCTATGGACTGGCCACTAAGAACATGAAAAGGCTTGACATGGACGAGCCTGACGAAAGTGCGGATGAAGATATCCGGAAGTGACGGGAATCGATATGCATACGCCCCTGCACTGCACAATGTCTGTTACAGTTCTATGACCCTATATCTTTTCCGTCTTTTTATGGTTTCATCATGAGTCACCATCAAAATGGTTTTGCCCCGATCACAAAAACATTCCAGTATAGCAAGTACATGGGCCGCATTCTCTGCGTCAAGAGATCCTGTAGGTTCATCCGCCAAAATCACATTGCATCTTTTCAGCATAAGTCGTGCTAAAGCCACACGCTGTTGCTCACCGCCGGACAGCATATAGACCTTTCTTTTTTCATACCCTTCCAGCCCCACTGTTTTCAAAGCTTGGTGGTGGAAAAAATATCACAGGATACAAAAATCAGAAAAAAACAAACGTGGAAAATAAAAATATTGTATGCCTGCATAGGCGGACTCGTAGTGGTCATGTCCCTTTTTATATTCAATATCACAAATCATCAAACATTAGCTGACGGCGATCAAATCGTTTCTGTCTCCAAAGTAGAACCAAAGATGAATGAAATGTACATCGATGTAGATCTGCCCAAATACAAAAGCCTTTCAGGATGGTATTCCGATGGAGCTAACAACGATCCCACCGTCATGCAATTACAACTCTATACCATCATCGACTTGACAATGAATAATCATTGCAGCATTTCTCTCGGGGAAATACCCCCGGAAGTCAGAAAAATAGAGGTCATTGACGAAGAGTTCAATGTTATCAAATTCACTGGATATCAAGCAAAAGCAATCATAAACTTTCTATGTGCGACCAGACCAAACGTAGTTCAGATGGCCCATGCCTTCAATAAAGTGTCACCGGTAGAAAAATCCATGGACTTTGTATATAATAGAGTGGTATTTTATTCGTGGAAACAAACAACAGAAAAGGGATGACTTATGATCTACAAAAATGTTTTAGAAGCTATCGGCGAGACCCCCATAATACAGCTGAACCGCATGGTGCCGGAGGGCGCTGCACGTGTACTCGTGAAGTTCGAAGGACTGAATGTAGGCGGTTCCATAAAGACCAGGACCGCATATAATATGATCTGTGATGCGGAGCGGCGGGGAGTTATAAACAAAAATACCGTAATCGTGGAGCCCACCAGCGGCAATCAGGGAATAGGCCTTGCCCTCGTAGGCGCGGTGCGAGGATATAAAACCGTGATCATAATGCCGGACTCCGTAAGCGAAGAGCGAAGGAAGCTCATAGATCATTACGGAGCCGAGCTTATACTCATACATGACGACAACAACATCGGCGAATGTATAGACGAATGTCTCAACACCGCCTTGCGTATGGCAAAAGAGGATCCCAACGTCTTTGTGCCCCAACAGTTCGTGAATCCTGCCAACCCTCAGGTCCACCGCATCCATACGGGGAAAGAGATACTGGCCCAGGTAGATGCGCCTATCGACGGGTTCTGTTCCGGCATAGGCACAGGCGGCACCATAACAGGTATCGGCGAAACTCTCAAAGCAGAAAATCCCCAGATAGAGATCTGGGCTGTAGAGCCTGCCCATGCGGCCATCCTGTCGGGAGGCTCCATAGGCTCCCATCTGCAAATGGGTATAGGAGACGGACTGATCCCCGATATACTCAATCAGGACATATATCAGGACATATACATCGTTGACGACGACGAGGCTCTGCAGACAGCGAAAGACCTGGCTGCAAAGGAAGGGATAATGTGCGGCATATCCAGCGGCACCAACGTGGCGGCTGCCATACAGCTTGCAAAAAAATTAGGGTCCGGAAAAACGGTAGTCACCGTCCTTCCCGACACTGCCGAAAGATATTTTTCTACACCGCTGTTTGACTGAAGCCGCGGCCGAATACTTTGAAGGCTGTCGAGGTTCATGATGCCTTACCAAGCATGTCATGGATATATTCCCGCAAGCCATCCTCCGTATCTATGCCGTATTTCTGATTTATCAGGATATAATACTCCATGATGTTCTCCTTCGGCAAAAGCTCACTGGAAGGGATGCTGTCGCCATATCCTTTTCTCGCTTCCATCCAGGGAGTCTCATTATGTGTGATCCTCTCCAATACCTTCCCGCCATACATTCCGAAAGTGTTCACAACAAGACCGATCACCCGCTTCTCGTCATCCGTCAAGGCATCCTCCTTTCCTTCCAGAAGTGCGAACCGCGCGTCATCGATCGGATCGTATTTGAAATCCCGGAACAGCTCATACACCTCCGGATAGACCGGGCCATGAACCCACGCCCTGCACTCCTCTTCAAAGATCGGCTTTTTATACAATGCGGAATAAACGCCCTGGACGAAATACAGGAGTTTCTGCAGCATAAGCGGTGTGACCTCTTCCAGTTTTTCAAAGATATACGCAATTACCCGTAGCATCTTATCCGAAACGGAAAACAGACTTTCTATGTTTTCTGCCGCGGTAAATGCCTTCCTGAATGCCGCATCCGTCAGCTTCTCACGGTTCTCCATGAGCGCCCGTTTCATGTATGCCGGGGATGAAAGCGCTGCTTTGATGATATCTGAATACTCTTTGGAAGGTACCTGTCCTTCCAAGTATCTCGGAATAGTTACTTCTCCGAACCCAAGTGCCAAGGACAGCGGAGCCTTTCCAATTTTATATATCTTCATCAGCCTTTCGATGTCATCGATCGATACAAGCCCCTCTGCTGCCCTATACTGCTCATCGATTTCCTGAACATTCTTATCAATAAGACCCGGAATGCTCATTTCCTCTCCACACTCTGCGCAGACAGCCACAGTGATTGCAAATGTATACTCCTTATCCCTGATATTCTTTACGATGTTCTTCTTTTGCAAAAGGTATTCGGTCTCTTTCCTGCACTCTATGCAGAAATCTCTTCTTACCTTCTCTGTCATAATGGCCACCTCCGATTTTCCTCCTGATCATCTGAAATAGTATGTAAGCGGATGCTTCTGTTCATGGAACGAAATTACGATCACAAAACAGTTCTCCAGCTTGTTGAACTTGATATACAAAGATACTGTTTTTTCTTCTGTCCCGTTCCTCTCCAAAAGAACCAAATCCTTGCCGAATACATACAGATTTTCATGCTCATATCCCTTATGCTCATTTTGTCGGATCTCCGAAAAATCCATTACAGTAAGACTCAATATGATTTCCTTAGCTTTCGCTTCATCAATAACATAATCCAGAAACAGATCGATGTTATCCTGCCGTCTGGCATTCCTGGCAAGCCTGTAATCATTCTTTTCAACAGCATCCTTCACCTCAGAAAGATACTGCTCTATGTCTTTCTGATCTATATCCAATACTTTATCCTCTACAGATTGTATGATATGTTTTTTTGTTTTTCATATCATCAGAATAACTCCATGATTGCTTTTTGTCAATATCCTATCATTATATTTTATGCCCAAGTGACACAATTTTTTACACTACATGCAAATATCAAAATATAAATGCAGCTAATATCACCATGCACCAGAACAATGGATCTAAAAGCTGAAGATATAAAATCATTGATAGACATCTTGGTATTAAAAATCAAATCGATATAAATCAAATTTATCCGTTATTAATCATAGGAATATTTTCTCCGTTCTGTTAAAATTGTACATATAGATTTTTACCGAACAAGGAGGACTTTTTATGGCAAAGAAAAACATAGATATAACGGAGGCGATATTCCCGATGCCGGTACTTATGGTAGCGACATACAACGAGGACGACAGCATAGATGTGATGAATGCGGCCTGGGGAACCATGTATGCCAGGGATCATGTCATACTCACCCTCAGCCCCACACACAAGACCGTAGCCAACATAAAGGAGAGGAAAGCCTTCACGGTAAGCATAGCTGACGCGGCCCATCTGGTAGAGGCCGACTACCTCGGCATAGTATCCGCTAACGACACCCCCGATAAATTCACCAACAGCGGTTTGACAGCTGTCAAATCGGAAAATGTGGATGCCCCCATAGTGAATGAATTCCCCATATGCCTTGAATGCGAATTCGTTGAATACAAAGATGACCCCTGCGGACACGGCGTCGTAGGGAAAGTAGTCAACGTATGTGCAGATGAGAAGGTGCTCAAGGACGGCCGGGTGAACATCACCGCCGTAGACGCGATTTCTTTCGACCCCTATACCCACGGTTACTATAGCGTCACCGAAAGAGTGGGAGAAGCTTTCAAAGCCGGTGGAAAGCTGAAAAAATAAAGTTTCAGATATTAAGAAGGGTTTTCGATGGGAAAATTTTATGCTGTAAAAAAAGGTAAGACCACCGGTATATTCGAGACCTGGGACGAATGCAGAGAAGCAGTCCACGGTTTCCCGGGATCCGTATATAAATCTTTTTCGACTCGGAAAGAGGCGGAGGCGTTTTTGTCCGGCAATGATTTCTGGGAGGACCAGATCCGGCAGGATATAGGCTGCGGCTGGCTCGTGGTGTTTTGCGACGGCAGCTTCGATGAGTCTGAAGGCAAATACTCCTACGGAGCTGTCATCATCCGTGGCGACGGAGAAGATATCTCACTCTGCGACTACGGTTCCGACCCGGAATATATAGAAAGCCGCAATGTCACCGGAGAGATACTGGGTGTGCTGGCATCCCTTGACTGGGCTCTGGCCAACGGGTATGAGAAGGTGAAGATATATCACGATTATTCCGGCCTGAGCAAGTGGGCCATAGGCGAATGGAAAGCAAAGACTCCCGTTTCGCAAATGTATGTCGAAACCCTCAACTCCAGATTTGCGGGGAAACTCGATGTGGGTTTCAAAAAAGTGAAAGGCCACAGCAACAACCCCTACAACGACAAAGTGGATGAACTGGCAAAAGCCGCTCTCTTTGAAAACAAGCGGCTTCCGTGATAAATCACAAACGCTCCACGTACACGACCAAAGCGTACTTTCCCGTTCGTTCCATGGGCGGTCTGAGCCATCAGGCCGCCTTTCTGCATGAGAGAAGAGAAAAACAGATTGACTGGTTAGTGTTACCTAACTTATAATGTCTTCAGGAGCATACAGTCGCCCGTCATTGAAGAAAGCAGGTGTTTGAATTGGAAACTAACAAAGATCTACAGGAAAAGATCAAACTTGGGACTCATGGGGAAAACTACGGGAACTGGATGTCGTCTCCGGTGTTTTATGCAGTGATAAGCCTGATAGTCATCGTTGCTGTGCTGATCATCCTTTCTCTCACAATATTTCACATAGTTGCCCTGTGTGTCCTGTTCTCACTTATAACCGCAGTCCTCATACTGATCCTCATATGGATCTCCTGGGTCCGCAAACAATACGCTTTTGGCGGCGGAGGCATAATGGAACAGGTCCACAGGACCATGCTTTCCCATATGGACTATGACGGTAAAGGCCGTCTCCTGGAAGTAGGCTGCGGCTCCGGAGCTTTGTCGATCCGTTCTGCTCTCACATGGCCGGAAACAGAGGTAACGGGCATAGACCGCTGGGGAGCAGTTTACAACTACAGCAAAGATCTCTGTGAAAAAAATGCAGCAAGCGAGGGCACGTCTCACCGATGCGTGTTCCGGCAGGGCGATGCGAGCCAACTGGACTTCCCCGATGAGAGTTTCGATGCAGTGGTCAGCAACTACGTATATCACAACATAATGGGCGCCGATATGCACGAACTGCTCATGGAAAGTCTGCGGGTGCTGAAAAAAGGCGGCGTCTTCGCCTTGAACGATGAGATGAAACCGAAACTCTACGGCGATATGGATGCCTTTGTACAGAAACTCAAAGACATGGGTTATCAGGATGTGCAGATCATAGATACAGCAGAAGAGGCCTTTGGTTCACACAAGAAGGCTGCGTTGATGTTCCTGGGGCACTCCCGCCTTCTGACGGGGAGAAAATAATGTAAAGGGTCGCCCCCTACATATTCCCCATGTATTTCATAGTCCGCACGAGCTGGCTCACATAGCTCATCTCGTTGTCGTACCATGCCACTACGCGTACTTCATATATGTGGGTCCCGCATTTTTCCGCCAACGTCTGAGTGGCATCGAAAAGGGAGCCGTAGCTCATGCCTATGACATCGCTTGAAACGAGTTGTTCCTCTGAATATCCGAAGCTTTCATTGGATGCTTTTTTCATGGCTTCGTTTATGCCCTCTACAGAAACACTGTCCGTCATATCTTTGAGAGTGGCGTCGAGAATGGTTATGGAACCGCTGGGCACCGGTACCCTTTGAGCGGAGCCTATGAGTTTGCCGTCCAGTTCCGGTATGACCTGGCCTATAGCCTTTGCCGCTCCGGTGCTGTTTGGCACTATGTTGATGGCGCCGGCTCTCGCCCTTCGGAAATCTCCTTTCCTGTGAGGTCCGTCCAATATCATCTGGTCGCCGGTATAGGCGTGTATAGTAGTCATGAATCCCGTTCTCAGTTCTCTGTATTCGTTCAGGACTTTGGCCATAGGCGCCAGACAGTTGGTGGTGCATGAAGCTCCCGATACTATAATGTCCTCTGCCTCAAGGGTCTCATGGTTCACTCCGTAAACTATAGTCTTTACATCTTTTCCCGCCGGGGCCGATATAAGGACTTTTTTCGCACCGGCCTTGATATGGGCAGATGCCTTTTCCTTTGAAGCAAAAAATCCCGTGGCCTCGATGACCATATCTATACGGTCCTCTTTCCACGGTAATCTTGCCGGATCCTGTTCCGAATATATTTTTATGGTTTTGCCGTCTACGATCAGCTCACCCTCTCCGTGAGACACTTCATGTCCCGAATATCCTCCCTGGACACTGTCGTATTTCAAAAGATAGGCCAGCATCTCCGGTTTTGTCAGGTCGTTCACCGCAACGACCTCCATGTCCCTGTCTCCGAATATCTTTCTGAAAGTCAGCCTGCCTATCCTTCCGAATCCGTTTATGGCTATCCTCATCTTCATACCTCTTTCTTTCCAAATCATCCTGTCCCGAAACTGCGGATTATATCTTCCGCATCTTCAAGCTCCTCCGCCCTATAGGCCTTAGCTCCGGCAAACAGGAGACCGTCTTCCGTATCCCCTCTTACCGCCTTTGCTGCAGAAAAGAGCAGATCCCTGTCCACGATATCTCCTTTGGTCCTGCCGGTCTTTATTATCCTTCCCAGGCGGCCGTCCTTCGTATCTACTAGTATGGTATCATCTCTTCCGCATTTTAGATAGGCTTTCTTGAAATCTTCTGTCCCCTTGCTTTCACCTGATGTAACGAAGCGTGTCCCCAGCTGTATGGCATCGGCTCCGTATTTATATGCTTCCGTAGCGTCCTCTCTGTCCCATATCCCTCCTGCCGCTATGAGCGGTATATCATATTCTGCCAGCGCTTCCTTGGCCGTTTTGAGCAGTGTGCAGTATTCCACCATTGCCTTGCCTATCTGGTCCCGTTTATATCCCAGCAGTCCTCCCGCCATGGGGCCTTCGAATATGAAACCGTCAGGCAGTCTGCCGTGCTTTTTCTCCCAGCTCCTAAGGATGATTTTCATGGCCCTCACAGACGAGACTATGGGGATCAGAAGCATATCCTCTCTCCCCAGGTTCCTGCACATCTCCGGCAGACCGGTAGGCAGTCCCGCTCCCGCAACGATCATATCCGCTCCCTCTTCACAGGCAGCCTTCACATACTCTCTGTACTCCGCGTCGGAACACATGACATTCACAGCCAGGAAGCCTTTAGGTCCGCCGCCCTCTTTTTCCACGATCTCTTTGACCTTCTTTATTTCCCGACGCAGGGCCCGGACATTAGCCTCTGCCGGATCTTCCTTATAAAATTCATCGTATATCCCTATGCCGTGAGAAGCTATGGTCCCCACTCCGCCGGCCAGTATGACACGGGAAACCAGCTCTGCTCCCGATATGCCCGGGCTCAAGGCTCCCTGGAATATGTTCTTCTCTAAGATCTTATCTCCTATCCTGACAGGGGAAAGGGTGAATTCGTCTTTTCTCAGCGGCGGCTCTTCCTGCATGGCGAGATACCTGTTTATGGACTCGAGGGAATCGATGAACCTCTCCGTCTCCTCCTCGGTAAGAGATGATATGGCCTGTCCTATCATCCGCCGGTGGAGTCTCTCTCTGACCCTTACTGCGCTTTCTCCTTTTCTGGTGAGCCTGAGCCTCACCACTCTCCTGTCGTTATCGGTCCTGTATCTTTCCACATAGCCTTTCTTCACCAGACGGTTGATGCTGACAGTGAGGGTCCCTACGCTTATCCTGAGTTCCGCCGCGACTTCCGACATGGTCCTGGCTTTATTCACGTCAAGGACCGCCAGGGTCCCTATCTCCTTGGCGGAAAGATCTTTTTGCCCGGCTTTTTTTATAGAGTATTCCTCCATCTTCAGGACAGAGTTGAACAGCTGTACCATTATGTCGTCGATGCGCCTGATATTATCCATATGACCTGCCCTCTTTGACCGTGCCTTATTTACTCAAAGCAAACATTATGGAGCATTTACATGCCAGCTCGTCGCCTACATAAGCTTCTGCCGTGCCCGTACCTGCACTGCTCCTCACTCTGTCCAGCGTCACCTTAAGGGTGAGTTCGTCTCCGGGCACGACTTTCCTTCTGAATTTCGCATCCTTTATGCCTCCGAAATATGCCAGCTTTCCCTTATTTTCCGGCATTGAAAGTATGGCTACGGCTCCCGTTTGAGCCAGGGATTCCACTATGAGGACTCCGGGCATGACCGGCTCCTGGGGAAAATGCCCTTTGAAATAGTATTCGTCGGCGCTCACGAATTTTTTCCCCGTTATGGATTTCCCCACTTCCATTTCCTCTATCTCGTCTATGAGCAGGAATGGCTCTCTGTGAGGTATTATATCTTTTATCTGTTCTTTGTCATACAGCATGGTTTCTTTCCTTCTCTCAACTTATATGCGGCCATGGTGATTCCACGGCCGCCTCATATTTTAACCTTCGTATTTTTTGATCACCAGACTTCCGTTGTGTCCTCCGAAGCCCAGGGAATTGGACATCGCATAGGTGAGTTCCGCCTCTCTTCCTTCATTGGGTACGTAGTCCAGATCCAGTTCCTCATCGGGCACTCTCAGATTGATGGTCGGCGGTATGAATCCGTCTATGACGGCGTTCAGTGAAAAGATGGCCTCCACCGCTCCTGCAGCACCCAGAAGATGTCCCACATTACCTTTGGTGGAACTCATGGGGACTTTCGTGTCGTCGCCGAAAACTTTCTTCACCGCTCTCGTCTCGTAAAGATCGTTGAGAGGTGTTCCGGTTCCGTGAGCGTTGATATAGTCTATGTCCTCAGGCTTTATGCCCGCATCCTCGATGGCCATCTTCATGGCGTTTGCCGGACCGTCTCCGGAAGGCTCCGGCGATGTTATATGATATGCATCACAGGTGGTGCCGTATCCTGCCACCTCGCCGAGTATCTTTGCTCCTCTGGCCTTAGCATGTTCCAGTTCCTCCAGCACGAAGAACCCTGCTCCCTCGCCCATTACGAATCCGTCTCTCTCCTTATCGAATGGAGTCGAGCATCTGTCCTTGTCCTGTCTGGTGGATGTTGCAGTCATGTTTTCGAATCCGGCATAGCATATCTTTGCGAAAGGCGCCTCTGCTCCGCCGCCCAGCATAACGTCGCAGAACCCGAACTTTATGTTCCTGTAGGCCTCTCCTATGCCGTGGGTGCCGGCGGCGCAGGCTGTCACTATACCGATGCAGCTGCCTTTTGCCTGGAACTCTATGGCCAGGTTCCCGCCTACCATATTCGCTATTATCATGGGAACCATCAGAGCGGAGACTCTCTTGGTGCTGTCCTTCTTCGTCGCTCCCGCTATCTGCTCCTCCAGGGTCCTTATGCCGCCGATACCGCTTCCTGCCATTACCCCGAATCTTTCCGGAGCAACGTTCTTCCCGCTTTCGATACCGCTTTGGGCCATGGCCTCACGTGCCGCCACTATGGCGTACTGGGATGAAAGATCCAGCCTCTTCGCCGCTCTTTTATCGCCGAAATCGAAGTCCTTTATCTCAGCGCCCATGGGTCCCTTTATATCCGGGTTATCTATTTTGGTTATCCTGTCTATGCCGTTCCTGCCTTCTTTGATGCCCTGCCAGCTCTCGGCTGCAGTCTTGCCTATAGGTGTGATCGCTCCCATCCCCGTAATGACTACTCTTCTCATTTATCTTCCTCCGTGGCGGCAGAGCCGCCTGTTATATCCAATAACTTTCATATATCTGTTCTCAGTCGATGTGACCTCTCTTTTACGGAAAGCCTATAGCCTTATGCCTCCGTCGATACCCAGCACCTGTCCCGTTATATAGGAGGACATGTCCGATGCCAGGAAAAGGGCTCCGTTGGCTATATCGCTTCCCTGTCCCATCCTGCCTAAAGTTATGTTCTCCGCCGCAGCTGCTTTCTGATCTTCAGTGAGAGCCGCCGTCATATCGGTCTCTATGAACCCGGGAGCTATGGCGTTCACTCTGATGCCTCTTCTCCCCAGCTCCTTCGCCGCCGATTTGGTCAGTCCTATGACACCTGCTTTGGATGCGCTGTAGTTGGTCTGGGCGGGGTTGCCATATATCCCTGCCACCGACGACATGTTGATTATGCTGCCGCTTCTCTGTTTGCTCATTATCTTTGCAGCTGCTCTGAGAAAATAGAAACTGCCTTTCAGATTCGTATCTATCACCTGGCCAAAGTCTTCGTCTCCCATACGAGGCAAAAGTTTGTCGTTGGTCACTCCCGCATTGTTCACCAGGATATCCACGCTTCCCCAAAGCTCTTTGCACTTTGCCGCAGCGGCGTCTGCCGTTGCAGAGTCGGCTACATCTCCACTCAGGAACTCCACCTGACCCGGCAGTCCGCTGAGTCCTTCTCTTACCTTGACGGTCCTTTCCTCATCGCCTCTGAACACTATGAGCACGTTGGCTCCGTTCCTGCAGAACTCTGTTGCTATGGCTTTGCCTATGCCCTTGAGCCCGCCTGTGACGATGGCATTCTTACCTTCTAATATCACTTTTATCCTCCGTGGTCCATATCATCATCTGCCCTCATATCTTCCAACAGGGCATATGTCTCATTCGTTTTCTTTCATTTCCTTCAATCCGGCAATGGTCTCTTCCAGCGTTTCTTTATCCTGAACGTGGAATGCGCCCACTCCTTCCACTGTCTTTTTCGTAAAACCGGTCAGAGTTTTTCCCGGCCCCAGCTCCACTATTGCCCGGGCGCCGTCAGCTGCCATGTTTTCAACTGTTTCCTGCCAGTATACCGGTGACTTGGCCTGTATGGCCAGGATACGGGGCATGTCCAGATCGTTTTCTCTCATATCCTTTGCCGTAGTGTTGGAATAGACTTTCATCTCCGGTTTCTGTATACCTTTTTCCCTTATGAGTACTTCCAGCTTTTCTGCCGCGGGATCCATCATGGAACTGTGGAAGGCGGCTCCCGTGGAAAGGAGTTTCACCTTTATCCTTCTTTCTCTGCCTGCCTCCACCAGATCGGGAAGTATGGCCCTTTCACCTGCTATGGCTGTCTGGACAGGAGAGTTGAAATTGACAGCTTCAAGTATATGGTCGCCTTTAATCTCATCTACCATCTCCAATATCTTCTCTCTTTTACCGAAGGCTGCAGCCATGCCGCCTTTCAGGTTGCCCTCTTCGTCGGTGCCGGCTTCCATCATGAATTTCCCCCTCTGTCTCACTATGTCCAGTCCCTCTTCTATAGACGGTATGGAACCGGCAGCCGTAAGAGCAGAATACTCTCCCAGGCTGAATCCTGCCATTCCCATTATTTCCACTTCGTTCCCCAGCTCTTTTTCAAGGGCTTCTTTGAAAACTTCCCACGCCGCCATGGTGACGGTGTAGACACAGGGCTGTGTTATCTGGGTCTGCCTCAGTTCCTCATGGGTACCCTCGAAGCTGTAATGTTTCACCTCTTCTCCGGCCTTGTCGAATATCTCTTTTGCTTTTGGGAAATTGTCGTACAGATCTTTTCCCATGCCGCTATACTGCGCGCCCTGACCTGCAAATACCACTCCTATTTTCATAGATCTCTTCTGCCTCCTTGAATAATTCCTCTATTATCTCCTTCGCACTTTGCTCCTTGGTCACAAGTCCGGCTATCTGACCGGACATGACCGAGCCCATGTCCACATCGCCGTCCACTACGGCTCTTCCCAGAGTCCCGGTGCAAAGTTCGTCTATCATAGCCTGATCCGCATTTTCTTTTTCCAGATCCAGGATCTTCTTTGCCAGCTTGTTCTTGATGACCCTTACCGGATGTCCCGTGCTCCTGCCTGTTGCCACGGTGCTGGAATCCTTGGCCTTGATTATCATGTCCTTATATGCCTGGGCCACGTTGCATTCATGGGCCACCAGGAACCTGGTGCCAACCTGGACGCCTTCGCCTCCCAGCATGAATGCCGCTGCCACGCCTCTGCCGTCAGCCACGCCCCCTGCCGTTATGACAGGGATATCCACTGCATCGGCCACCTGGGGAGTGAGAGCCATAGTCGTGGCTTCGCCTATATGTCCTCCGGCCTCTGTCCCTTCAGCTACCACTGCATGGGCTCCGGCTCTTTCCACTCTCTTTGCCAGGGCCACCGAAGCCACTACCGGGATCACCTTTATACCTGCCTCATTGAGTTTTGGGATGTATTTGCCCGGATTCCCCGCACCTGTGGTGACGATCGGAACTTTCTCTTCACAGACCACATCTATGAGCTCCTCTACGTTGGGAGCCAGCAGCATGATGTTCACGCCAAAGGGCTTGTCTGTCTTTTCCCGCACCGTTTTGATCTGTCCCCTGAGCCAGTCGCCGTCCGCTCCGCCGGCGGCTATTATACCAAGTCCTCCTCCTGCGCTTACTGCTGCAGCCAGATCGCCATCGGCTATCCTTGCCATGGCTCCCTGTATTATGGGGTACTCGGTACCCAGGATCTCGCAAACTCTGTTCATGTATCCATATCCTTTCTTACGTATCTGCAAATTTTGATCTGTATTCCCTGACAAACGGGGTGGTTCCCTCATCCTGTCAGAAAATACTTTGATTATCAAACTATTTTATTCTCCAATATTCTATCACGGTAAGATATTTTGTCAAGAAAAAAGAGGGACCATGTGCCATATGGTCCCTTTATGCCGGCCTCGCCGCCGGAATATTTATATTTATCCCCACTCCATATGACCGAGATAATCAGGCGAAAATGAAAACGGACAGCCCCCTTTCCCTGTCAAAACCTGTCGATGAAATCGCCCACATACTCCCTCACGTCTTTATCCCCCGTATACCATATTTTCTCTATCCTGCTTCCTTTCTTCAGATACAGGGCCTGACCGCCTTCCAGGTCCAGATATCCCACATAATCGACCTTTGAGGACTCTGATCCGGCAAGTTCCGCCTGCCGGCATGTCTTTCCATACATATCCAGCTCTTCTTCCAGCCAGACCTCAGCAAGTTTTTCAGAGCGCATCTCCATATACACCCCGTAATATTCCTCGTCCTCTTCCCAGACCCACAGCTCGGTTTTGGACGGGGCCATAAGATCCGAGGTCTTCACGAAATCAAAATCTTCAGGTATTTGGCCCCGGTCAAGGGTCTGCTGTATCTCCTGCCATTTTTCCTCATCCAGGATCTCAAATGAAGCCGGATGGTTCCCTTTGTACCCCTCAATATCCTCTTTCAGTTCGTCTCCCGCTACCACCGTGGTCCCGGCAAACGGGATGCTGACCAGCATGCACACAAGTAAGACGATCAGAGAGATACGGCTTACGATGCGGAACCTTATTTTACCCCGATATGGTCTTTCGTGATCTATCCTTTTCCTGACACTTATCTGCCATATCAACATTCCTGCCGAGATCACAAAATCGACTATGATCACCAGCACGAAGAGTCCCACAAGGACGATCAGGGACCAGGTCACTATACCGTATTCCATCATACTGTGGATCGGTCCGGCCACATCTCCGGCCAGATCCTCTAAAAAAGTCGCACCGAACCATATCCAGCACAAGACACAGGCTAAAGCCAGCAGCATGAACTTTCTTATGTGTGATTTGAAACTCTCCGTGTCCGTGAATATTTCCGGTGCTTCTTTGTCATCGCTGAAAAAAATATCCAGTCTCGTACCTAAACTCCCTCCATCGGATACATACTCCCATCCCGTTTCCCGGTAAACTTCCTTTTCTTCTTCCGAGATCTTCCGGCCTACAGCCGGCACCACTCTGTATCTGCGCTCTTTCGGCTCTCCTTTTATGAATTCAGACATGAGACTTCCCTGTTTTTCCAGCAGGTATCCACGGCGTGCCATATCCGAAAAATAGGTTTCTATCTCCCCTATATCCGACCATAAAAACATAGTCCATCGCTTTATACTCTCCATCCTGTCATCTTCCCCTTTCTGCATCGGTCAAACAGGCTCTAAGCCTGTTTATCTCCTCGTTGTAAAGTGATCTGCCCTTCTCCGTTATGGTATATACTATCTTCCTGCCCTGTGCGTCTACCTTGTCTATAAGGCCTTCTTTTTGAAAGTTCGACAATATGGTATAAAGGGTACCCGGTCCCATGACCACACGGCCGCCAGTCAGCTCTTTTACATAACCGGCCACCTGGGTACCGCACATGTCCTCCCTGTCCAAAGACATCAGCACATAAAACATGGTTTCCGTAAGAGTGTCATAAGCTTTTTTCGACATACTCTCTCCTTTGTTTTATATCGATATTCGATATTGTCAATAGGTTTCTGAAAATAATATCTCTTTTATTCCTGCTTGAGTTCTCCCATCTGTGCAACTGTACTGCTCTACGAAAACTGTACTGTTCAAAAAAGTTTTTTCTGTATATTTTAATCATGACATTCATGGGATATACTTTCAGCATCAACGACAGGAGGCTGGTAATATGAAAAACCATAAAAACAGGATAAACAAGCTGGTCCTCACTGCCATGATGATGTGCATGGTGGTGGTGATGACCATGATAATAAGGATCCCGGTGCCGGCAACACAGGGATATATACATCTTGGAGACTGTATGATATTTTTCTCCGTACTTTTGCTGGGATATAAATGGGGCGCTGCAGCTGCAGGCATCGGTTCCGCCATGGCGGACCTGCTGGCCGGATACGCCATATACGCTCCCGTCACTCTCATAGTGAAATCGCTCATGGCTCTGATCATGGGTCTCGCCCTCGAATACGCTTTCAAAAGAGGTTTCGGCAGCAAAGCCATGAAATTCGCCGAGATCGTTTCCATGGTCATTTCCGGACTCATAATGGTTTCCGGATACTATATAGCCGAAAGCTTCATGTACGGAAGCTTCGTGACACCTCTGGCGTCCATACCCATGAACATACTTCAGTTCGTCACGGGCATCGTCCTTGCCACTGTTTTGTCTGCGGCTCTTTACAGGACTCCTGCAAGGAACAAGTTCACCTATGTCATAACATCCCCCGCAAGATCCTGAGTCACCCTTTCGCCCCCCCCTCGCCCCGCAGTTGTGTTATAATAAGTGCGTAACGATTTTCGTTCTATTTGTTTATTTGTTTTTTTCTGAAAAGAACGGAGGTACATCATGTCAGCACTTATCAAAAACGGCACTATCGTAACAGCCGACGGAGAATATATATCCGATATCCGCACAGACGGCGAGACCATAGCGGCCATAGGTAAAAACATCACACCGGATAAGGGCGAGGAGGTCATCGATGCCACGGGCAAATACGTGCTCCCCGGCGGAGTCGACCAACACGTCCATTTTTCATTCACCTACAAGGGCAGCAAGACCCGGGGATTCGAAACATCCAACGCCGCTGCCGTAGGGGGCACCACAACCCTTATAGAATTCGTGAATCAGGAAAAGGGCCGAGGCCTTGTCGAGACTATAGAAGATTACAGAAAGACAGATGCCGACGGCATCGCAATGGTGGACTATTCTTTCCACAGCGTAATGACCGATCCCAGAGACGAAGTCATAGATGAGATACCCCGTCTTGCAGAAGCCGGCTATCCCACCATGAAACTTTTCATGGCCTACAAAGGCCAGTTTTTCCATGCAGACGACGACGCCATACTCAAAGCCCTCCAAAAAGGCAAAGAGGCAGGTGTGACCGTCATGGTCCATGCGGAAAATGCGGATATGATAGACGTGGCAACCAAACAGCTGGTGGCAGAAGGGAAAACAGGCCCATACTATCATGCCGTGAGCCGCCCTCCAGTAGTGGAAGCGGAAGCCACCAGACGGGCCATATATCTTGCCGAAATGGCCGACGCCCCCATATATGTGGTCCATGTCACATGTAAGGAGGCCTTGGAAGAAGTCAAAGCCGCCTATATCAGAGGCCAGAAAGTCTTCGGAGAGACCTGTGCCCATTACCTCGTCCTCGATGAGTCGGACCTTGCCAAACCCGGCTTCGAAGGCGCGAAATATGTATGCTCACCGGCCCTCCGTACAGAGGAGCACAGAGAAGCTCTATGGGAAGCTGTGGACAGGAAGTGGCTCAATGCCATAAGTTCGGATCACTGCGGCTTCGACTACGGGGAACAGAAACACATGGGATACGGCGAGGGGAAATCCTTTGCGGACATACCCAACGGCGCTCCCAGTCTCCAGAACAGACTCAACATACTGTGGACATACGGCGTATGCAAAGGAAGACTTTCCAGAAGCAGGCTGGTAGACCTTTATGCCACCTCTCCCGCAAAGGTGAACGGGCTGGATAAGAAAGGTCAGCTTGCAGTCGGCTTCGACGCCGATATAGTCATATTCGACCCTGCCTACGAGGGCACCATAAGCTACAAGACCAATCTCGAAGGAGTGGACTACAGTCCCTTTGAAGGGTTCGAACAGAAGGGACGTCCCGAAACAGTCTTCCTCAGAGGAGAAAAGATCGTCGATGACGGAAAATATATCGGCAGGAAAGGTCAGGGCAAGCTGATACACGGCAAACCTTTCGGCTCCTCATACAGCTGGTAAAACGGAGGGATCTTAATGGATATGAAGATCGACGGAGATCGTCTTTTGAAGACTTTGGATACTCTCAAAACCTATACGGACACCCCCGGTGCGGGGGTCACCCGGTTTTCCTACGGGCGGCAGGATGTGCGGGCGAGGAAATACATACTGGAGAGGGTCAAGGCCGCAGGCTGTTCCGTCTGTATAGACCCGGTCCAAAACATAAGGATAAGTCCGTCCTTCGGTCCGGCCGGCGGGAAATCCGTCATGGCAGGTTCCCACATCGACTCCGTCCGCAACGGAGGATGGCTGGACGGCATATACGGAGTATGCGGAGCTCTGGAAGTCATGGAGACATTATCGGAAGCCGTCGCCAAGGACCCTTCCCTGAAAGATCGTTTCACGGCCAACTACGAAATGGTCATATTCGCAGAGGAGGAAGGTTCCCTTTTCGGCTCCTGTATGACGGGAAGCAAATTCATCTCCGGCATATATGACGAAAAGGATCCGGACCTTCTCAAAAACGACGAAGGCCTATCCATGAGACAGATCCTTGAAGGTCTGAAAGATCTGCCCGAAGAGGATAGACAGGTGTACGACACCGGCGGATCTCTTGCAGGAGACCTGACATGGGATCTTGCCTCCGTCAGGACCATGATCGAGCTCCACATAGAGCAGGGGCCCGTCCTGGACAGAGAGGGCCTGTCTCTTGGCATAGTCGATTCCATATTCGGCATGAGGGTCGTAGAAGTGGAGTTCTCCGGAGTCGGCAACCACGCCGGAGCCACGCCTATGAGAGAAAGGCGCGATGCCCTGACTGCAGCGGCTTCAGCCATACTCCTCGTTGAGGATATGGCCAAAAGCGACGGGGAACATCGATCCGTTGCCACATGCGGCAAGATAGAAGTGTTCCCGGGCTGTTCCAATGTGATACCGGAAAAAGTGAGATTCACTGTGGAGGTGAGGGACAGAGACGAGAAAAAGATCGATGACCTTATGGACAGGATCATAGACCGTATACATGCTCTGGCGCAGGAACGGCATATATCATGTGTCGTCACGGAACATTCCAGGTCCTCTCCCCTGCATCTCTCCCGCAGAGTCATCACCTCAATGGAGACGCGGGCCCGGGAAGCCGGGATACCTTTCAAAGTGATGGACAGCGGTGCGGTCCACGATGCGTGTATGATCGCCCGGCACTGTGACACGGGCATGATCTTCGTCCCCAGCATAGACGGCAGGAGCCATGTCCCCCAGGAGGACACTCATCCCCGGGACCTGATAGCCGGAGCACAGTTCCTCATGGATACCATACTGGCGGAAATGTCATGACGCCCACGGCGACATAGATCTCAAAAAAGGCGGCTGTCTCTTTACTGACATGCCGCTTTTTCAACGGTCCGAGCTCCATACGTTTATAAGTTCTCCCACTTTTTCTCTCATTTCCTCTATGGGGATGCTGTTGTAGTAAAAGACCAGCATCTTCTCTTCACCGGCCCCCGCCCCGGCCCCCGTAGACGATACGGCCAGTCCCAGAGTCCTGGCTTCCCTGATGAGCTCCTCTTCGCTTTTCCTGCTCCTGACGCTTATTATTATATTGATCCCGGAAGACACATTGAGGGGTCTTATGAACCCTTTCGCATTTTTTTCAAAGGTATCTGCGGCTATAGCCAGCTTGTTGGCACAGAGCCTCCTCAGCTTTTTTATGCCTGCCTGATACTTTCCCTCTTCCATGAAAAACGCCAGAGCGAGCTGTTCGGTCTTTGAACAAGTCTGTGCATAGTCATTACATATCCTGTTGAACACTTTCGATATCTCCAGGGGCAGCACCATATAGCTTATCTTTACGGAAGAAAAAAGTGTGGATGAAAAAGATCCCAGATATATCACCGAATCATGTGTGTCCAGAGCTTTTAGAGGCGGCAGGGGACGGCCGAAATATCTCAGCTCGCTGTCGTAATCGTCCTCTATTATATAGCTTTCGTTTTTCTTCGCCCACTCCAGGAGACGGTATCTGTTCCCCGCCGGCATCACCGCTCCCGTAGGGAACTGGTTGGACGGGCTCACATAGACGGCCGACTTTATATTGGTGGGAAGTCTGTCTATGTCTATACCGTCTTCCAGCACTCTCGTTTTCGATATGGCGAAACCTCTGTCTCTGAAAATGTTCGTCACCGGAACATAACCGGGATCCTCTACAGACACGTTCCTTATGTCCATTATCTTCAAGATATTGGATATGTGGTTCGTTATCTGCTGGGTACCCGCCGCTATGACGATACGATCGGGCCGGCAGTCCACACCCCTGGCCGCATAAAGATACCTGGATATCTCATCCCTCAAAAGTTTTTCCCCCCGGGGATCCGACTCTGACAGGAGGAGATGAGGGTAAAGGTTCAGCACCTTGTTTATGGATTTTTTCCATTTGACGAAATCGAAAGAGTTTATATCGTATATCCCCGATGTGTCCGTATCTGAAGGGGATCCGACCCCGGGCTCTCCGTCCGGACCGCGGGGGATATCCGCTGTTTCCCTCTCTCCATCTTCCATATCGCCAATCGACGATACGCCGGTTTTTTCGTCATCATCCTCTCTGCAGCCTCCGGATACACCGGTCCCATCTTCACGTAAAGCCCCCTGACTCTCATGCCCTGCACCTCTCTTTATTTCCCGGACATAATATCCGCTCTGAGGCCGGCTCTCCAGATATCCTTCCACCACAAGCTGGGCATATGCCAGTTCCACAGTGGAAATGCTCACTTTGAGATTTTGAGAAAGGACCCTGAGGGAAGGCAGTTTCTCACCTTTCGTCACCACCTCCGACAGTATAAGATCCTTTATGTATGTATAGAGCTGCATATAAAGGGGAGTTCCGGAATCCATATCCAGATCGGGTATGATAGCTTTCATTCTGTCACCTTCCGTATAAAGATACATCCTCATAGGGCAAATACATTGTCACGATCCACCACAACTGTACTGCCACAAGATCCTTTTTTCCGTATACAAATGGTAACACTTTTTTTATCCCAACGCCACATCAAGCATCATCATGATGGCGAACCCTATCGCAAAGGATATAGTCCCCACATTTGAATGAGGACCCTGCGACATTTCCGGTATGAGCTCCTCCACGACCACGTAGAGCATGGCTCCGGCTGCGAAACTCAGGCAGTATGGCAGCACGGGGACCACAAAGCCCGCCCCGAGGATGGCAAGCATCGCTCCAACAGGCTCCACTATGCCGGACAGCATCCCGTATCCGAATGCTCTGCCCCGCCCTGTGCCGTCGCTTTTCAGGGGCATGGATATGATGGTTCCCTCAGGGAAATTCTGTATGGCGATACCTATGGACAGGGCCAAAGCCGCCGCTGCGGTCATATGGGTCCCCTGATCCAGATATCCTGCATAGACGACTCCTATGGCCATACCTTCAGGTATATTGTGCAGGGTCACTGCCAGTATGAGCATGCTGTTCTTTGACAGATGGCTCTTCATCCCCTCGGCAGTATTGCTCATGTAATGGAGATGGGGGATCAGCTTGTCCAGCAAAAGGAGGAAGGCCATCCCCATGAGGAACCCCGTTACGGCAGGTATGAAAGTCAGTCTGCCCATATCCGAGGACTGCTCTATGGCAGGGATGAGCAGGCTCCATACGGAAGCCGCCACCATGACTCCGGCCGCAAAACCGCTGAGGGCCCGCCTTATACCTGCCTGTAAAGTATTTTTCATGAAAAAGACACACGCCGCCCCGGCCGTAGTTCCCACAAAGGGGATGAGGATCCCCACAATAAGGTTTATGTTCATATATGCTTCTCCTGTATATCCTTATATCGCATCTGATCATCGTCTTTGGATATATTCCCCCTTTTGCAGGATACTAACATCACAGTGTCCACTTTACGCTTTCCGTTTGGAGTTTCACCATGTGTGCATATATGCCGTCTTTTTCCATAAGTTCATCCGGCCTCCCTTCCTCTGCTACTGTACCGTCAGACAGTACCACGACCTTATCCGCTCCCATGACGGTGCGCATCCTGTGGGCGATGACGATAAGGGTCTTGTTTTTTATCAGACGTGAAAGGGCCGACTGGATCAGGACTTCGTTCTCCACATCGAGAGATGCTGTTGCTTCATCCAGAAGTATTATGGGAGCGTTTTTCAAAAACGCTCTGGCGATCGATATCCTCTGCCGCTCGCCTCCGGAAAGCTCACAGCCGTTCTCGCCTATATCCGTATCCCATTTTTCAGGCAGCCTCTCTACAAATCCATCTACGTTGGCCAGTCTGGCCGCTTCAAGCACCTCCCGGTCCGTAGCGTCCTTGTTGCCTATCCTGATATTTTCCATGATGGTGTTGTCGAAAAGCGTCACGTCCTGGAACACTATGGAATACAGGGACAGCAGGGTCTCGGGATCTGTTTCGGATACATCCATGCCTCCCACTGTGATCTTTCCCTTATCGGCGTCCCAAAACCGGGCTGCCAGCCGGGATACCGTAGTCTTGCCTCCTCCCGAAGACCCCACAAGGGCAGTCACTTTTCCTTGTCCGGCGACGAAAGAAACATCCTTCAAAACATCCTCTCCCGTATCATATGCGAATCCCACGTGGTCGAACTCTATGTCATATCCCTCATTGGTCAGCCTGCTTTTCCCCTGCTGGATGGGATGATCCAGTATCTCGTTCATGCGGCTTATGTTGGTCCGTGTACTGATTATGGCTGCTAGGTTCTGGAGACTGGCCTGAAGCGGATCATACAGCCTCGAGGCCACCAGAAAGAACATGAAGAAGGTCATGATATTTATTTCGTCCTTCATAAGCAGAACAGACCCTGCCAGAGCTACTGTCGCGATACCCAGCTTCAATATGAGGGAAGCAGACACCACGAAGGCCGCCAATCCGAATTCGGATATGATGGAACGCCTTTCCACGGCCCTTATCTTGTCTTTCAATCCTTCCATGTATCCATCCTCTGCATTGTTGGCTTTCAGATCCCGGGCGGCTCCGATACATTCCTGTATGCCATCTGCACATGCCATTTTCGAATCCATGGATTTTTTGTTGAGGCTTTCCTGCACTCTTGCAGAAAAAGCAACGATGGCAAAAGATATGGGAACCACCCACAGGGCTGCAACAGCCATGCGCCAGTCGTAGAACAAAAGGCCTGCCGAAATGAGGATCGTCGATATAACAGCTCCTGCAAGCTCAGGTATGAAATGAGAAAAACTCTGTTCCAGGAACGTGCAGTCCGCCATTATCCTGCTGGTCAGGTCCGCAAGGTCTTTTTTTCCGAAAAATGAAAGAGGGATCTTGCGCAGCCGTTCCGCCAACGCCACACGGCGCACTCCGCTCTCCTCATATGTGGCAAAATATGTTGCGTTGTACTGAAAGTATGTGACGGCCATTATCAGGAGCACGCAGACGATACATCCCGCCACATAAAAGACCGCCCTTCCCTCCAGACTGTCCCTCATCATATCGCTTACCAGGCAATACAGCAGCCCTACCGGGAACATGAGACTCAGGTTCTGCAGCAGACATGCTATGGAGGCCTTTATCAGTCCTCTCGCTCCTCTTTCGGACAGAGCATATTTTTTCTGAAGCTTTTTTATCATGCCTGCACCTCCTTCGTGACTCTCCACTGTGCAGCTGTGCGATAATTCTCCCACATGCGCCTGAATGTCCCGTCCTGCTCCAGCAGTGCGGAAGGGCTGCCGCTCTCTGTTATGCGCCCGTCCTCCAGCACATATACCATGTCCACATCCATGACAGTGGACAGACGATGGGCTATCATCACCACAGTCTTTTCTTTGCTCAATCTGGAGAAAGCTTCCTGTACCCGGGCTTCATTGTCCGGATCTGCGAATGCCGTGGCTTCATCCAGGATCACCACCGGCGTGTTTTTCAACATGACCCTTGCGATAGCCACTCTCTGCTGTTCCCCACCTGAAAGGTACACACCCTTTGTGCCTATTACAGTATCCACACCGTCAGGGAGTTTTTCTATTATATCCATACATCCCGCATCCTCGAGAGCCTGCATCACCTCATCACGGGTGGCTTCGGATCTCCCCATCTTTACATTGTCCAGTATGGAAGCTTTTATCAGACAGCTGTTTTGGAAAACGAAAGAGACAGTCTCCATAAGCTCTTCTTTTGGAATGTCCTTTACATCCACGCCTCCGATCTTCACCACTCCTCTGCGAGGGTCGAAAAATCTGGGTATCATGCCAGCGAGGGTGGTCTTTCCGCCGCCCGACGGACCTACGAGGGCCACTGTCTTTCCTTCGGGAACGGATATGGATATGTTCTTCAGCACATCGTTCTCTCCGTCATAGCTGAAACTCACGTCCTGCAGCTCCACCGATGCTCCCTGCGGCTTCTTGGGCCGTACAGGCTCTTTAAGGGGCTTCATGTCCATGATGCTGTCTATCCTCTGCAATGCATCGTTCACGACCATGGCGTTCTCGCTGTGGAACATGATCCTGGTCAGAGTCAGGGAGATCACCGGTGTCACTATGATGTAAAATATCAGATCCAACATGAACTCATCGGTAACTCCACCCTTCGTGAGCACCAATCCTCCCACTATGAGAAAGACGAACACTCCGTTTATGATCGCCGTATAGAATACCATGGGCATCCTCAGCTCTTTCGTGTATGCGACTACCCATTCGTGGTATCTGTCGATGGCGCCTTTGAATTTCTTGAATGAAAATATCGTCTGTCCGAATGTTTTCACCACCGGTATACCTCTCACGTACTCCACAGCCTCATTTGACATATCGTCCAGGGCATCCTGATATTCTTTCATTTTTTCTTCCATTCTCGCTCCCGTCATGGCCATCATTATGAGAAAGGCCAAGAAGACAGGCACGAGGCTCAACAGACCCAGCCTCCAGTCAAAGACCAGCAGCATGATCAAAAGCCCGCAGGGAGTGGCTACGGCCCCTGCTTTGTCGGGAAGCTGATGAGCCAGATATGTCTCAGTGGCGGCACTGGATTCATCCACGATCTTACGCAGCTTCCCGCTGCCGAAATCTTCGGCGAAACCCAGGGGAAGGCTTACGATGTGTTCCATGGCTCTTATACGTATGTTCGTTGCGATCCTGAAAGCTCCCATATGAGAACACATCAGACCGGCTATATATATGAGTACGGCGGCGACGGCAAATATGACCGCCATCCATCCGTTGTGTACGAGATTTTTTGCCTGCTCAAAATGGGGCGCTACTGCCAGCACCTCATCCATGATCGCCCATATATAGCAGTAGGGTATCAGGGCGACCAGGGCGCTTATCGCCGACAGCACCCATGATGCATATATCAAATATTTATGCCCGCCTGCAATATCCAGCAGGCGTGTCAGATCAGATCGTTTTTTCAAACCAATCACTTCCTGTTCATCCGATTCTTCCGTGATCTCACATTCCTTCAAAAGGCCTCTCACTGTGCAAGGCTTGCACCCAGCGCCCTGCAATTGTCCGTGCCCTCTTCGTCGGGGGCCTCGTTGCAGATGACGCTTTCGCACACCAGCACAGCGCCGTCCTCTTTACATCTTTCTTCCCAATTACGCATCCATTCTCCGTCGCCCCATCCGTACGATCCGAAGAGAGCTATGTCCTTGCCGGACAGTTTTTTCTCGCATGCGCTGAACATAGGCTCGAACTCATCTTCCTCCAGCACCTCCACGCCCATTGAGGGGCATCCGAAAGCTATGGCATCGAATTCCTCTGTCATGGATCCATTGAACTCCGAGGATCTCAGCAGTTTTGCATCGGCTCCCCCTTCTTGGGCGCCCTCAAGGACCGCTTTGGCCATCTCTTCTGTGTTTCCTGTACCGCTCCAATATACGACTGCAACTTTCTTCATGTCAGTTACCACCTTTCTCTTGTGATCTTAAGATTTTGTTTATACTTTATCGGCTATGATAAGCCGTTCAAGACTCTTGCCTTTTTCCCACTGGGAACAATAGATCTCGGTGCACCTTCGGTATCTTTCAAATGTCCTCTGTGCCGATTCGGCATCTCCGTACACCTTCCAGCAGCCTGTGCATTTCGCACATGCGGCTTTGTTTTCGATGAACCCTATGACGTCCTCAGGGGGATATCCCAAGAAGAAACCCACCTCATGGGGGAATTCTCCCTCTCTCCTGAGTTTCCTGCACAGCTGGGCCACACAGTACTCACATCGCTCCACTGTGTACCCGTATTCAGACAGCAGCTCCGCCGTCCTCCGGTCACAAAGATCCTTCCTGAGTCTCAAAGGTCTGAACAGATACAGCAGAGCCCTTTCTCCGTCTGTCTTCAGGGGCACCATACGGAGTCCCTTGGGTCTGATCCTCTTATTCATGTCGCGTATGCCTGAAAAAAGGTTTTCCTTGGTCTTATATGAACAGGAAAACATGTTTCCCGTTTTGATCCCCGCAAGTGTCGGAGAACAATGTCTCAATATGAGTTCATCCCACATTTTTCTTTCCTTTCACTGTAAACTCTAACGGTCTCTCACGCCTGTTTGGTTAGGATAGCCTAACTAAACGGGTAAAATATTTGGCCTGCCCTTGCAAGCCAAAAAATATCGTCTTATCTATCTTTCTTCCCAGTCGTCCATAAGATCGGTCATGCTCTTCAAGGATATCATCAGCGTGGAGATATTATGCATCCATGCCGACGTGGTGGGAGCCAATACTCCTGCCAGTCCCAAACATATCAATGCACCGTTGACCCCTATTATGCCCCTGTAATCGTACTTTATACGGTCCATCAGTGCCACGCTGAGCCGCCGCAGATGGACTATCCTCCAAAGGCTGTCGCTTCCTATGGTTATATCCGCCGTCTCTCTCGCCATCTCCGTGCCGTCGCTTACGGCTATCCCCACGTTCGCAGCGGAAAGGGCAGGCGAATCATTGATACCGTCACCTATCATCATAACGATCTTTCCCTTTTCTCTCTCCCTTTTGACAAATCCTGCTTTTTCTTCCGGCAGCACTTCCGAGTAGTATTCATCCACACCTACTTTTTCTGCTATGGACGCAGCTGTCCTCTCGCTGTCCCCCGTCATCATGACTATCTTTTCTACGCCTTCTTCTCTGAGGGCCCGTACTGCTTCCCGGGCCGTTTCCCTCAAAGGGTCTTCGATCAGTATGGCGGCCTCCAGTCTGCCGGCCACACCCATGTAAAGATGTGAATATTCCGGAGGCAGGTTTTCGAACTTTTCTTTCGCTTTCTCCGGCACTCTGCACCTTTCGTCTTCTATGACAAAATGATAGCTTCCCAGGACTATCTTTCTTCCTTCTATTTCCGATGCGATACCGTGAGCTACGATATAGTGTATCTTGGAGTGGAGCTCCTCGTGCTCGAGCTTTCTGTGTTTGGCCTCCGCCACTACGGCTCGCGCTATGGAGTGAGGGAAGTGTTCTTCGAGACATGCCGCGATCCTGAGCACCTCATCTTCCTTTTCTCCGTTGAATGAAACCACTCCTTTCACCCTGGGCCGGGCTTCGGTCAATGTCCCTGTCTTATCAAGGACCACCGTATCCGCCTCGGCTACGGCCTCCATATATTTCCCGCCTTTTATGGTCATATCATGACTGTCCGCCTCTCTTATGGCAGACAGCACCGAGATAGGTATGGCCAGTTTCAGGGCGCAGGAAAAATCCACCATGAGCACTGCCAGTGCTTTAGGTGCGCTCCTCGTCAGCGCCCATGTGAGCAGGGCACCTCCCAATGTATAGGGCACCAGCTTGTCTGCCAGATGTTCTGCCTTGCCCTCCGAGGCCGATTTGAGTTTTTCCGTTTCTTCTATCATGGTCACGATCTTCTCGAACCTCGTCGATCCTTTGACCGCTTTAACCCGTACATGTATCTCTCCTTCTTCCTGTACGGTCCCGGCATATACGTAACTTCCTGACGCCTTCCTCACTGCCATGGGCTCCCCTGTCATCATGGCCTGGTTCACCATAGCCTCTCCTCTTTCCACTTCGCCGTCAAAGGGGATGACGCTGCCCATACGCACCACGACCATATCGCCTTCGGAAACCTTGTCTCCATCCACCAGGATCTCCTCACCTTCAGATACGATCCACACTTTATCCACGTTCAGCACCATGCTCCGGGCAAGATCTCCTACGGATTTCTTGTACGTCCATTCTTCAAGGAGTTCTCCGATCCCCAGCAGGAACATTATGGAACCCGCAGTGGAAAAGTTCCTCCTTGCCATGGATGTCGTTATGGCTGCGGCATCCAGCACCGGCACTTCCAACCTTTTGTCTCTGAGGCATACTGCCGCTTTGTGCAGGTATCCCACAGACTTACACAGCACGAATGCTGTCCTCAGGGGCCAGGGCATCAAAAGTTTGCGCATATATCGAAAAACGACCTTGAGTATGAGTTTTTCTTTATATTCGGCGTTGAGCTTCCTTCCCGAATTTTTGATATACAGTTCAGGCACCGAAGTTTTCCCGTAGTCGAACTCCGCGAAACGCTCTATCATAGTCTGCCTGTCCGTTTCATACTCTACGACCACATCGCAGGTGAGGTGGTATACTTTCACCTTGTTCACACCATCCATATTTTGGAAATGGAACTGTATGATGTCCGCCTCTTCATAGGACATCTTCCTCTGGCACAGTCCTACCCTCAGCCTGCCGGGTATATCATGCTTTATCCTGAATCTCATCTTCCTGCTGTTCTTGCGCCTTTTCCTTTTCTTCGTTCATTTTCTTCGCTTCAGCTATGATGTCCTCTGCATTTTCCTGTAATACGGTAGCCGTTTCCATTATGTAGTCCTTCCCTCTGAGTCCCGCTGCCGCACATTTCACATATACATCCTTTGCCTCTTTGGTGGACAATATCTTCAGCCCTGCGGTCCCGAACAGGACTCCTGCCGCGAATATGCCCAGATTCTCGCCTTTAACAATGCTCATTTTTCCCTCCTGATACTTTGACGTTATCATCGTTTTGCATCACACAAAAACCGGCCGTCGCAGCGCCCGGCTCTCCGGTGTCATTTATGCTTATATCCCGTATACACGGTCATCATAAACCCTACCACTGTGACCCATGCCCAAAACTTATGCTGCTTCATCACACTCCTCCTGAATTAGGTATCGCTAACTTCACGGTTAGATTATACTAACTTCTTTGGGCAAAGTCAAACCAAACAAATAAAAAAAACACCGCTGCTTTCGCAAACGGTGTCATATACGCGATCAGCTCTCTTTTTCTCTCAATTCCACCCTTCTGATCTTTCCGCTTATGGTCTTCGGCATCTCATCGACGAACTCGATCTTTCGCGGACATTTGAAGTGGGCCATATGTTTTTTGGCATATCCGATTATCTCCCTTTCCAGCTCCTTGCCCGGTTCTGTGCCTTCGGTCAGCACTATGGTGGCCTTTACCAACTGTCCTCTGTGCTTGTCCGGTATGCCGGTGACGGCACATTCGAGCACATAGGGAAGTTTCATCAGTACCGATTCCACCTCGAAGGGGCCAACTCTGTATCCGCAGGATTTTATCAGGTCGTCGGTCCTTCCCACGTACCAGAAATATCCGTCCTCATCTCTGTATGCCGTGTCTCCCGTGTGGTATACACCGCCTGCCAAAGCCTCTTCAGTCTGTTCCGGGTCTCCGTAATATCCCACAAAAAGACCCAGAGGTTTTTCCTTCCCGTAGCGGATCACCACTTCGCCGGTCTCCCCGGTGGCGACGCTGTTGCCTTCGCTGTCTATGAGGTCCACATCATATACCGGTCCCGGTCTTCCCATGGATCCCGGCTTAGTTTCACTGCCGACCATGTTCAAAAGCACCAGGGTGGTCTCAGTCTGGCCGAAGCCTTCCATGAGTTTGAGTCCGGTCTTGTCATAAAACTGCTGCCACACTTCCGGATTGAGAGCCTCGCCTGCCGTTGTGGCATACTGCAGTTTGCTTATGCCGTATTTTTCAAGATTCCTCTTTACGAAAACTCTGTATGCCGTAGGCGGTGCACAGAAGGTCGTTATGGGATATTTATCGAAAAGTCCGAGGAAGTCATAGGGAACGAATTCCTCCATATCATACACGAATACCGCCGCCTCGCATATCCACTGGCCGTAGAGTTTCCCCCACAGGGCCTTTCCCCATCCCGTATCGGAAACGGTGAAATGTATGCCATAGGGATCCACATTCTGCCACAGCTTTGCCGTAACGTAATGGGCCAGAGGGTATTTGTAGTCGTGAGTAACTATTTTTGGCTGTCCGGTAGTTCCCGAAGTGAAAAACATGACCATGGGGTCGTCTCCTCCCACAGCTACTTTTTCAAAATCCTCAGGGGCTTCCTCTATGCCTTTGTCAAGGCTTTCCCAGCCTTCCTGTGCCGTTCCGGTCATCATGGCCTTTATCTCTCCGTCATATGCCCTGATGGCTGCGCCTGCCTGTTCCGCAACATCGTCCTCATCGGTTATTATCACAGCATCCACATCTCCTGCCGAGAATCTGTAGCTGAAATCCTCTGTTTTGAGCTGATGGGTCGCCGGTATGGCTACGGCCCCCAGTTTATGGAGAGCCAGTATCACGAACCAGAACTGGTAATGTCTCTTAAGGACGAGCATCACCCTATCGCCTTTTTTGATACCCATGGACTTCAGATAGTTGGCGGTCTTGTCCGAATACTTTTTCAACTGTCCGAAAGTGAACTCCCTCACATTTTTATCACGGTCCAGCCAGAGCATGGCCAGTCTGTCGGGAGTCTCCCGCCCGAGCACATCCAGTATGTCGTAGGCGAAATTGAAACCTTCCGTGTTTTTGAAATTTAGTTTTTTTACCTGCCCCTTTTCATCGGTCACTTCCTCTATATATCTTTTGCTTATACCTATTATCGGCTGTTCGTCGTTACGCTTCCTCATTTATACCTGTTTCCTCTTTTCCGCCCGCAGGCACATGGGCCGTCATGCCCGGGCTGTTTTTATCGTTGTTGCCGGTGCCTTGCACCTGCTGTGTTACCTCACGACTCTCTCCAGACGCTGGAGGGCGAGAGCCACAGTGAGCCCCGGTATGACCCTGTTAGCGGTGATCTCCACACCCAGTATGTCGTTGATCTTTTTCAGCCTGTACTGGACCGTGTTGGCATGTATGTCCATGAACTTTGCCGTCATGCCGCTGTTCATGCCGGCGTCCAGTACGAATGTCTCAAGGGTCTGTAAAAGCTGCCGCTCTTTGGACCCCCGCTTGAACTGCTCCAAAAGATCATCGTAATTCTTTTTTATATATCCGCCCTGTATCTGTATGTTGATACAGTTATTCACAAGGACCATGTCATATTTCGTGAACACCCGCTTGTACGGGAAAACATTTTGACAGAAGGACCATGTCTCGTTGATGAGCCGGTAACCGTCGCTGGCTCCCGGTATCCCTTCCACTCCCGTCACATGGAAAAGCCTTACCTCTTTTTTCTCTTTCAACCTGTTGAACAGCGCCACGGAAAGCTCCTTCGCCTCGTCCGGGCTGATGTCTTTCTCCCTTATCACGACGCCGCTTCTCTCATCGTCTTCACCTGTGTATATTATATGGAGTCCCGTATCCTTCTGATACTGGTCCATTATCCGGTCGCTTTCCGGATCCATAGATTTCCCGTAGAACACCCCCACCATATCTTCTTCGTCTATATCCGCCTCTGCCCTCAGATTGTGTGCGAGTCCCGTATTCCCCCGCCGCAAGGCCTTTATCATTTCCGATTTCACGTCACGTTCCGGAGTGTATTTCCACATCCCCATAGCCAGCTCGATTATTTCCGCAAGCTTAGTTATCTCAGCTCCCGTATATGAATCCTCGTTGTCCACTATGAACATGAAATACTTCGTTCCCTGTATGGTCACCGGACCCCAGTAAGTGAGGACCCCGTTGACGTCTATCATGGTGTATACAGAAGACTGTCTGCCTACATCTCTCTGCCGTCCTAACCTTATGGCCTCATCTATGGTGGTCCTGTGCCGGGTCTCCACGGAGAACACAGGATTGAAATCCTCACTCAAAAGTATGAGCTGGAAGTCGTTGGAAAGAGCCGCGGCTCTCACTGCCTGCCTGAAATCTCCGTATTTATCAAAATTGAGCAGATGGAATATGGTGTTATTTATCAGTCCGTTTTCAAAATCCTTTTTCCCTCCGAAAAACAGATTGCCGGTTATCTCCTCGATCATATCGCCCATAGCCCAGTTTTTCTTTTCGTTTATGGCTATGAGAGGCAGGCCGGCCTTTTCCGCCGCAGACATGACTTTGTCACTCAGGGCGCCTTCTCCTCCCCTGGTCATGACAAGAGCGCCTGTCTTCGCTCCGGCCAGCTCTTTTATGATGCTGCACTGTGTATCCGGATCGTCGATCCCGGCAAAAAACGCCGATAATGTCATCTGGTTTTTCCCGCCGCAATATTCACCTGCGGCTCTGGGTTCTGTCGTTTCCAGCACAGACACCTTTTTTATTTGGTTGTCCAGATGTTCTTCAGCAGCCAGCACCTTCGCTTCGGCAAATGGCGCCAGCTCCAGACAATCTCTGACAGTTACTTTCATACGCCTCTCCCCTCCGATATTCCTCTATCCGATCACATTCCTTATTTTTCCCCTTTTTCCTCCTTCCCTTCATCCACATCTGTGTCATGGCCTGCCGCGTCCTCATCGTCATGATCTCCGGAGCGGTCTGTCTCCTCTGTCTTTTCCTTTTCTATATCTTCATATGTCCTGGCCAGAGGCGGTATCATATCCTGTCCCGGTCTCCTTGTGCCGTCAGCAGGGGCGTCCGGGTCATCATTGAGATAATCTCCGTCGTATTTTGCGAGCTCTTCCTCTTCACGCCTTTGGAGCTCCTGCATCTCCTCTGCTTCCTGTCTATTCTTTTCAGCTATGGTGTCGTCCTTTTTCTTGAGTTCCTCAACGAGACCTTCCGGAGTGAGCTTGCCCTCGAACAAAAGAGTGAACTGTTCGCCGTCCAGAGTCTCCACTTCAAGGAGGGCCTTGGCCACCGTTTCAAGCTGCTGGTCATGTTCTTTCAGTATTTCCTCGCACTTTTCAAATGCGCTCTCCACCATGGCCTTTATCTCTTCATCTATTTCCGCCGCCACTTCTTCCGAGTAATTCTTTCTGGTGGAAAAGTCTTTCCCGAGGAAAACTTCTTCAGAAGAACTGTAATTGACGGGGCCGAGCTTTTCGCTGAAACCATATTTGGTGACCATATCTCTGGCTATTTCCGTGGCCCGCGATATATCGTTACTGGCTCCCGTGCTTATATCGTCCAGCTTCAATTTTTCCGCCACACGGCCGCCCAGAAGGTGGATTATCTGTTCGGTCATATCGGCCTTGGTACCATAATACCTGTCCTCCTTGGGCAGCACCATGGTGAACCCTCCGGCTCTGCCTCTGGGTACTATGGTTATCTGATGTACAGGATCCGTGTGAGGCAGCACATGAGCGACTATGGCATGTCCGGCCTCGTGGTATGCCGTCAGGGTCCTTTCCTCCTGACTTATGACTCTGCTCTTCTTTTCCGGCCCGGCAATGACCTTGGTGATGGCTTCTTCGATCTCGTCCATCCTTATGTGCTTGCCGTTCCTCCTGGCAGTGAGCAATGCCGCCTCGTTGAGCATGTTCTCTATGTCGGCCGGTGTGAACCCGGGGGTCCTTCTTGCCAGGACTTCGGGATTCACCGACTCATCGAGAGGTTTGTTCCTGGAATGTACTTTGAATATCTCTTCCCTGCCCTTGATGTCAGGCACGCCTATGACGATCTGTCTGTCGAATCTTCCCGGTCTGAGAAGGGCGGGATCCAGCACGTCGGGTCTGTTGGTGGCAGCCAATATGATGATGCCGGAGTTTTCCGCAAATCCGTCCATCTCCACCAGCAGCTGGTTCAGAGTCTGTTCTCTTTCGTCATGTCCGCCGCCCAGGCCGGCACCTCTCTTCCTTCCCACAGCGTCTATCTCGTCTATGAAAACTATACAGGGCGCATTCTTCTTCGCCTGATCGAACAGGTCCCTGACTCTGGATGCGCCTACGCCTACGAACATCTCAACGAACTCCGATCCGCTTATGGTAAAAAAGGGCACACCCGCCTCTCCTGCGGTGGCTCTGGAAATATATGTCTTTCCCGTTCCGGGAGGTCCTACGAGCAGTATGCCTTTGGGTATCCTCGCTCCCAGGTTGTTGAATCTCCTGGAATGTTTGAGAAAGTCCACGATCTCCTGGAGTTCTTCCTTTTCTTCGTCAAGTCCGGCCACATCGTTGAACGTTATCTTTTTCAGATCGCTGTCCTTTTGCAGCTTCGCCCTGCTCCTGCCAAACTGCATGGCCTTTCCTCCGCCGCCCTGCTGGTTCATTATCATGACCCAGAAGAATATGAGCACTCCCACCATTATGAGGGTAGGCAGCATGGAAATGTACCAAGGTGTTTCCTTTGGAGGTTCGTTGGTCACTTCCACCTTTCCGTCCTGCTGTTGTTCGTTGAGGTATGTTTCATTGAGCCAGTTTATGTCCAACATCGATGAGGCATAGGTGACATATTTGGTATCGTCTCCTTTTTTCTCTCCCGTGACCATCATCTCATCGAAAGTCACGGTGTTGAACTCCCCGTCAGCAACATCACTTGTGAACGAAGTCCACGACACCTGTTTTATGGTCTCCCCCGGTTCCCGGGTATAAAAGAAAGCCATGGCCACCACCATGCCTATTATTATCAAATAGATGCCTACGTTTCTGGAAAACTTTTTCATGTTTTGCGGTCTTTTCCTTTCCTGAATTTATTGAAATTTGTTCCTGTCTAACAATTTTTCCCTCAAAACTGCAACTCGGACAATAATTTTATCACAAAATCTCCTTGGTATCAAGCAAGAGCACACGCTTCGTTGCCTCCGTGACTTTCAGATCCCCTCTGTAAAAAGCTCTCGTGCGGCCCTTCGGTATCCATATTATCTCATGTCCCACGGCAGCCATGTATATGCTGTCTCTGAGATCTTTAGGTACTTTTTCGTCGATGAACAGTTTTTTGATCTTCTTGCCTCCTTCTGTGGCAGGCAACTGTATCCTGTCTCCCGGCTGACGGGTCCTCCATTGGATCTCCTCATCTCCGAACTCCTCCAGGAACCTGTCATAATCCAGGGCTGCGACTGAGGAATCGTGACAGTACTCCTCAAAGGGGACGAGTTTTTTGTAGAGGTCGGGCCTCTCAGCTCCCCCGCCTTCTCCCGTCTCCCTGTCACGGCCGAATACCACATCGCCGTACCTCACTTCCATGCGGTAGCCGTGGGGCATGTCCACCGAACAGGTGCCCCTTCCTTCCTCGATGAGGCGGCAGCATATCCCTACATGCACATATGAGAGATCCTCATCCAATCCTATCTCACCGAAGGCCTTCATCACGATCCGGTGTTTCAGGGCTTCATGGAGTCCCGAAAAGCCTTCCCTGTCCAGTATGACCCTGTCGGTATTTTTATCCTTTATGAGGCTTTCGAAGATCTCATCCACCACCCTGCCTATATGATCCCTGTCCTTTTCCGCAAGATCTGCCAGGGTGCAAAGTCTCTCCATGACGCTGCCGTTGAATTCCCTCTCCAGATAGGGTATGAGTTCCAGCCTGATCTTGTTCCTGGTGTAGAGAGTGTCTTTATTGGTCTTGTCCCTGCAGGGTTCCAGCCTTTTTTCCAGGCAGTACGCTTCGATATCTCTCCTGTCCACATCAAGCAAAGGCCTGATCACCCAGAACCCGCTCTCTCTCTTTCTCTTGAAGCCCATGGGAGAAAGACCGTCCACTCCGGTCCCCCTTATGATGCGGAAAAGCACTGTCTCCGCCTGATCGTTCATATTCTGCGCCACAGCGATCTTCACTTTTTCCTTGGAGATCCTTTTCGTTTCTGACGATGCGGCCGCACTTTTTTCGTAGGAGTCATACCTTACCTTCCTGCCGGCCTCTTCATCGGTCATCCCCAGATCCTCTGCCACCCGGTGGCAGTCCACCTCGTAAACATCGCAGGGCACTCCTCTTTCTCTGCAGATTTTTTTGACATAGTCTCTGTCTCTTTCCGCATCGCCCGGCCGGAACTTGTGATTGACATGTACTGCCGAAAGGGAAAACCCCATTTCTCCGGACATGCTGCAAAGCATATCAAAAAGGCACACGGAATCCGGTCCTCCGGAAAGTCCGAGTACCACGTGATCGCCCCTCTCTATCAGGCCGCGATCCTTTATGGTCTTTTTCACCTTCTCTTCGATCATGGGATATCAAAAAATCTCTTTGCATTCATGCAGGTGATTTCCGCTGTTTCTTCGAAACTCCTGCCGCACAGCACTGCCAGTCTCTGGGCTGTATATTTCACATTTATGGAAATGTTCTTTTCGCCTCTTCGGGGTTCCGGAGTCAAATAGGGGCTGTCTGTTTCCACCATGAGGAATTCCAAGGGGATGTTCCTCGCTACCTCCACGGTCTTTTTGTTGTTCTTATATGTGAGGGGTCCTGCCATGGAAAGCGTGGCCCCCAGCCTCACATACTGCTCTCCCAGCTCTCTGCTTCCGGAAAAACAGTGGAGGAGGACTCTGGCGTCCCCTGCAGCACTTTCCCAGCCTTCCGGCGCCGGTCTTTCAGGGAACAGACTCTTTCTCTCCTCTGAAAAGGCTCCCGTTCCTTTCAGTATATCCATTACCTGTCCGTCGGCCTCACGGGAATGTATCACTATGGGCATCTCCAGCTCCTTGGCGAGCTCCACCTGCTTTATGAAACATTCCCTCTGCACATCTCTGGGAGAATGGTCATAATGGAAATCCAGTCCTATCTCTCCTATGGCCTTGATGTTTTTCTTACCTGCCAGAGAGCGGATCATGAGCAGTTCCATCTCTCCCATGTCCTTTGCACAGTGGGGATGGTACCCCACCGCACCGTAGCACCACGGGTATCCTTCGCTGTGGTCCGCCGCCATCTTGGAAGATGCCAGGTCGAAGCCTATATCGTTCACATAGGAAAGGAGGCCGCCGTCTACGGCTTCCTGTATGCGGCCGATGACTTCCTGCCTCTCTTCCCGGCTATATCCTTCATTGTTCAGATGTGCGTGTGAGTCGTACAGCATATAACCTTTTCCGTTCCTTTTTTCCGCCCTTACTTTTCCAGTTCCGGGAACCTGGTGTATATATATTGCAATGACATTTCCACTATTTCTTCATCCTTGAGTTTCCCGGTGTTTATACATATGTCGTAGTTTTCCATGTCATACCATTTTTTGCCGGTGTATGTATTGAAATATCTGGCCCTGTTCTTGTCTTCCTTCTGAAGCTCTTTCGCTCCCTGGGGCCCTCTGAATATTTCCTTGTAGGACAGTCTTTGGAGACGGGACTCTTCATCTGCGTAGAATCTCAGGGAAACACATTTTTCCTCTTCACGGAAAATATATCCTCCGCATCTCCCTACGATCACACAGGGGCCTTCTTCTACTGCCTTCCGCAATATCTCCGTCTGCACTTCGAAGAGCTGTCTGCCCGTAGGCATATACCAGCTTTCGGTCATATAGGGCAACTCGTTGGCCGTCGTATTGAGCACAGTGCTCCATATGGGCGCCATGCTCTCCTCCAGCATCTTCATATCTTCGGGAGTCGTTCCGAATTCCTCTGCCGCTGCGGCAAGGATCTCGTTATCCATATATCGGAATCCCAGCTTTTCTGCTATGGCCTTCCCCGTTATGGATCCTCCTGCTCCCAACTGTCTGCTGATCGCGATTATATAGTTACCCATTTGCTTCTCGGCTCCTTTTCTCTTTTGTCGTCTGTACTGTTTTCCGCCTGACGGACCCTGCTATGTCACGGCATTGCCGTCATCGGCAACAGTAGTCACGAATTCCACTCTCTCATTGCCGTCTACTACATTATCGGCAAAGAGAATCATTCCCTTTGACTCCACTCCCCGCAATTTTCTCGGCTTGAGGTTTGCGACTACCACCACTTTCATACCTACAGTGTCCTCCGGCTCGTAGTATTGAGCCACACCGGACACTATCTGCCTGGTCTCCGTACCCATCTTTACCTGGAATACGAGGAGTTTATCTGCCTTGGGATGTTTATCACAGGAAAGTATGGTCCCTACCCTCAGGTCCAGTTTATCGAAATCCTCATACACTATTTCCTCTTTGAGCTCCAAAGCCTTGCCTCCGTCAGCGGGCTCATCCTGCTTGCCGTTCAGTTTCGAAAGCTCTTCCAGCTCTTTTTCTATATCCAGCCTGGGGAAAATGGCGTCTCCCTTTTTCACCTGTTCTCCGTTCATCATATGGAAGACCGTCGCATCCTCCCACTGAGGTTCTGCGAACCACAGTCCCATCTGTTTCCTTATCTCCGCAGATGTGCTGTGCATGAAAGGATGTATGAGTATGGAGATTATCCTGATAGCCTCCGCCAGATTGTGCATGACCCCATCGAGCCTCTCTTTGCACGATCCATCCTTTGCAAGGATCCAGGGCTCTGTTTCGTCGATGTACTTGTTGGCCCTCCTTATACCTACCCAGATCTCTTCAAGAGCCATGTTGAATTTGAACTGTTCCATATGGTCTTCCACCTTGGAAGCCGCCCCTGTAAGAGTGGCCATGAGATCTCCGTCAGGTCCCTCTTCGGCGCCCTTGTCCGGCACATATCCGCCACAGTATTTTTCTATCATGGAAGCCGTCCTGCTGACCAGGTTCCCCAGATCGTTGGCCAGATCCGAATTCATCCTCTTGAGCATCACCTCATTGGTGAACACTCCGTCTTGACCGAAGGTGTATTCCCTGAGCAGGAAATATTTCAGGGCGTCGATGCCGTATCTGTCGATGAGTTTCACAGGGTCCACCACGTTGCCCTTGGACTTGCTCATCTTCCCTCCGTCTATGAGGAGCCATCCGTGGCCCAGCACCTGTCTGGGGAGAGGTTCATTTATGGACATGAGCATGGCAGGCCATATTATCGTATGGAACCTGACTATCTCCTTCCCCACCAGATGCACGTCTGCCGGCCAGTACTTTTCATAAAGATCAGGCTCATCGGGATAGCCGAGAGCCGTTATATAGTTGGTGAGGGCGTCAAGCCACACGTAGATCACGTGTTTTTCATCTATGGGCACAGGTATGCCCCAGTCGAATGATGATCTGGATATACAAAGGTCTTCGAGGCCCTGTTCCACGAAGGCGATCATCTCGTTCCTCCTGCTTTCCGGTTGCAGGAAATCAGGCTGCTCTTTGAAGAGCTTGAGCAGTCTGTCCGAGTACTTGGATATCTGGAAAAAGTACGCCTCCTCTTTAGCTTTTTCCACCGGTCTGCCGCAGTCGGGACACTTGCCGTCCACCAGCTGGCTTTCCGTCCAAAAGCTTTCACATGGAGTGCAGTAAAGCCCTTCATACTCGCCCTTATATATATCCCCGTTCTCATACATCTTCTTGAATATTTCCTGGACTCTCTTTACATGTCTCGGCTGTGTGGTCCTTATGAAGTCGTCATATGATATCTCCATCCTGTCCCAGAGTTCCACTATGCCGTCCACCACCTTGTCCACATATTCCTGGGGGGATACTCCCGCCTTCTGTGCGATGGTCTGTATTTTTTGCCCGTGTTCGTCTGTGCCTGTGAGGAACCTCACATCATACCCCAGGGCTCTTTTGAACCGAGCCATGGCATCAGCCATGACAGTGCAATAGGTATGTCCTATGTGAAGATTGTCACTGGGATAGTATATGGGGGTGGTTATATAATATTTTCCTTTTGACTGGGCTGCCATCTGCGCCTCCTTTCCCGCTTTCCGTATCCGACACTGTATCTGTGCCGGCTATATAAAAGGTCACCGCTGCGATCCGGAGATCACATCTGCTCCTCAAGCTTTTTTTCTTCCGCCCTGGCCAGTTCCATCCTCTTTGTCGCCGCTTTGCTGTGAGCGTCAAGAGTCTCTCCCTTGGCCAGTTTCTCCACCAGGGGCCCTATGGCTTTGACTCCTGCAAGATCGAGCTGCTGATGAGTGCATATCTTCAGGAACGTTCCCACCCAGACTCCGCCTGTGTATCTTGCCGCCGCCATAGTCGGCAGGGTATGATTGGTCCCCGTGGCATAGTCCCCGAAAGCTTCTGCCGCATAATCCCCTATGAAAAGAGAACCGTAATTCTTCAGTCTGTCCGTTATGTACACTATCTTGTCATCTACCACCATGACTTCGAGATGCTCCGGCGCCATGCAGTTGGCGATCCCCGTCATCTCTTCGTAGCTGTCCGCCAGCATTATCTCGCCGTGATCTCTCCACGATACGGAAGCTATATCCGCCGTGGCGATCTCCTTAAGCTGTTTTTCCACTTCTCCCATAACGGCCTCGGCCGTTTCCTCATCTGTGGTCACCAGTATCCCCTTTGCCATCCTGTCGTGTTCGGACTGAGCCAGCAGATCGGCTGCTATTATCTCCGGTCTCGCCGTTCCGTCGGCCAGGACCATAACTTCACTGGGCCCTGCGAGGAAATCTATGCCTACCTGTCCGTAGCACTGTCTTTTGGCTTCTGTCACGTATCTGTTCCCGGGGCCCACTATCATGTCCACCGGCGCTATCTCCTCGGTCCCATACGCCGCTGCACCTATGGCCTGGGGTCCTCCCGTCACATATATCTCCTTTATCCCGGCTATGTCCATAGCCACGAGAGTGAGGGGATTCACTTTTTCCGTGCCCTTCATCGCAGGTGTGCAGGCTATTATCCTTTCGACTCCCGCCACTTTCGCAGGTATCCCCAGCATGAGAGCTGTGGAGTAAAGAGGATAATTCCCTCCGGGCACATAACAGCACACGGAACTTACCGGTATGACTCTGTGGCCCAGCTCCACTCCTGACGATACATGGAAAGAAGCTATAGGTGACAGACACTTCTTTTGCTCTATGGCGAAAGTGGTTATGTTTATGGCCGCGTCCTTGATGCTCTGCACCATATCGGCGCTGACTGTTTCATATGCGTTTTTTATCTCTTCAGGCGACACTCTGAGCACCTCCCTGGTGCATCCGTCCAACGCCGCATTGTATTCCCTGAGAGCTTCGTCTCCTTTGCTCCTGACCCTTTTGATGATGGCCTTCACTTCCTGCTCAAGAGCCTCTTTGTCGCCTTCCGTCCTTACGACGGAACTCTTTATTATCTTCATGATCTTGCCGTGTCCGCTCCTGCGGTCATTCCTTTCTCAGACTCAGATACCCGGGGCTTCTCATCCTGTCACCGGGATCACCTTACTACAGCTCCCAGGTTCGCTCCCTGCACTGCATCCTGGTATCTTTTCAGCCAGCCTTTTTTTACTCTGAAATCAGGCTCTTTATATTCTTTCCTTCTCTCTTCCAGCTTATCATCACTGACCTTCACATTTATCTTAGATGCCGGGATATCTATCTCTATGATATCCCCCTCTTCTATGAGACCTATGCTCCCTCCTGCTGCCGCCTCAGGGGACACATGTCCTATGGATGCGCCTCTGCTCGCTCCGCTGAATCTGCCATCGGTTATGAGTGCCACGGACTTGTCCAGCTTCATGCCGGCAAGAGCGCTTGTGGGTCCCAGCATCTCTCTCATTCCCGGACCGCCCTTGGGGCCTTCATATCTTATGACAACCACGTCTCCCGGGTTTATCTTTCCGTCGTATATGCTGCCTATAGCATCTTCCTCGCTGTCGAAGACTCTCGCCGGACCGCTGTGTGTCATCATCTCGGGGGCAACTGCGCTCCTTTTTACGACGCAGCCGTCCTGTGCTATATTGCCCCAGAGTATGGCTATGCCTCCCGTCTGGCTGTACGGCTCTTCAACAGGTCTGATTATATCGTGATCCAGCACTTTTGCACCGGCTATATTCTCTCCTACAGTCTTTCCCGTGGCGGTGATCAGGCTTTTGTCTATAAGGCCTTTCTTGTCCAGCTCTGCAAAGACTGCCCTTATCCCCCCTGCCTCATTGAGATCCGGCATATGGGCGTCTCCCGCCGGAGCAAGGTGGCAGAGATTGGGGACTCTGCTGCTGAATTCATTGAACATGTTCAGGTCCAGCTCTATCCCGGCCTCTGTCGCTATGGCGAGGAGATGGAGCACAGAGTTGGATGAACATCCCAGCGCCATATCGCACGCCAAAGCGTTCCCTATGGCTTTTTCATTGATTATGTCCCTGGCCTTTATATCCTTTTCGAGAAGGGTCATCACAGCACGGCCCGCCTCTTTTGCAAGTCTTATCCTGCCCGAATCCACAGCCGGTACTGTGCCGTTCCCCGGTAGGGCTATACCTATGGCTTCCGACAGACAATTCATGCTGTTGGCCGTGTACATGCCGGAACAGCTTCCGCATCCCGGGCATACTCCCTGCTCGAATTCCATCAGCTTCTCGTCGTCTATCATGTCTGCCTTCCTGGCGCCTACGGCTTCAAATATCTTGGAAAGACTGGTTTCCTGTCCGTCTACCTTTCCGTACATCATGGGCCCGCCCGAACAGACGACTGTGGGTATGTTTATCCTCACTGCTGCCATTATCATCCCGGGTACGATTTTATCACAATTCGGGACCAGAACCAAACCGTCGAACATGTGGGCCTGAGCCATGGTCTCCACGCTGTCTGCTATGAGCTCCCTGCTTGGAAGAGAATACCTCATCCCGCTGTGCCCCATGGCGATGCCGTCACATACTCCTATCGACGGCACTACTATGGGAGTCCCTCCTGCCATGCGCACTCCGGCCTTTACCGCTTCTGTGACTTTGTCCAGATTTATATGTCCGGGGACTATTTCGCTGTATGCGCTCACCACGCCTATGAGCGGCCTGTCCAACTCTTCCTGTGTATAGCCCATTGCATAAAACAAGCTCCTGTGGGGAGCTCGTTCTATGCCGCGGGTAACCTGATCACTTCTCTCTTTCATGATTTACCCTCCTGTAATCGCGATACCTACTTCTTGAGCCAGCTCATCATCTTTCTGAGCTCACGACCGGTCTCGCAAAGCTGATGTTCGTTTTCCTTGCTTCTCGTGGTGAGGAACCTGGCCTGTCTGCCTGCAGACATCTCTGTTACGAATTCACTTGCGAATTCGCCATTCTGTATCCTTCTGAGGATCTCCTTCATCGCCGCTCTGCTCTCGGCCCCGATCACCTGTCTGCCAGCATAGTAGTCTCCGTATTCAGCTGTGTTGGAAATGGACTTCCTCATCATTTCGAATCCGCCGCTGTTGATAAGGTCCACGATGAGTTTCATTTCATGTATACACTCGAAATATGCCATCTCCGGCTCATATCCGGCCTCCACCAGAGTTTCGAATCCGGCCTTCATGAGTTCAGTGACACCGCCGCAGAGGACAGCCTGCTCTCCGAACAGGTCCGTTTCCGTTTCTTCTCTGTATGTGGTCTCCAGTATGCCCGCTCTGCCTGCTCCTATACCGCTTGCATAAGCCAGAGCATAATCCTTGGCCTTGCCGGAATTGTCCTGCTGTACTGCAATGAGGCTGGGCACTCCCTTGCCTTCCAGATACTGGCTCCTTACAGTGTGGCCCGGTCCTTTTGGCGCGATCATTATCACGTCCAGATATGGAGCGGGATCTATGAGTTTGAAATGGATGTTGAATCCGTGAGCGAATGCCAGCACGTTGCCCTCTTTCATATTGGGTGCTACCTGCTGGTTATATATGTCCGCCGCCTTTTCATCGGGCACCAGCATCATTACGATGTCGCCCTTTGCAGCTGCCTCAGGCACTTCCATGACCTCGATGCCTGCATCCCTTGCAGACTGAGCGCTCTTTGAATCTGCCCTGAGCCCCACCACTACATTGACGCCGCTCTCTTTGAGGTTCTGGGCATGAGCGTGGCCCTGGCTTCCGAATCCGATGATGGCAACGGTCTTTCCGTCAAGAAGTCCTAAATTACAATCCTGGTCATAATACTTTCTGATCATTTCCTTCTCCTTTTTCTCTACTTGATTTATCTCTGTTTATGGTCAAGTCATATCTGATTTTGTCCGAAAACAGTGCTTGTCGTATGTTCGATCCGCTGGGACACCGAACGTCCTGCCGGTTCCCGCCAGTTATTATATATCATTTCCCCGTATTTTGCGACGGTTTTTTACTTTCGCAGCCCTCTGCCTATGGCTGTCATACCTGTCCTGCAGACTTCGACCACATCATAACAGGACATCATCTCCATGAACGCGTCAAGTTTTCCCGGTTCCCCAGTCATTTCGATGATCAGGCTCTCCTTGGAAAGGTCGATTATCTTTCCCCTGTAAATGTCCACTATCTCTTTCAGGCTGCTCCGGCTTTCCTTTCCCACGACCACCTTCATCAAAAGCAGTTCCCTGAAAACGCTTTCGTCAGGGGTGAGGCGGAAAACGTCTCTGACCACCTCTAATTTTTCTGTTTGACTTATGATCTGATCCAGGGTCTGTTCGTCACCGTGAAAAACTATGGTGATCCTCGATACTTCCGGATTGTTGGTGGCCGATACCGTGAGGGAATCTATGTTGAATCCCCTGCGTCCGTAAAGGCTTACCACCCGGGACAGCACGTTGGCCTGATTATCCACGAATATGCTGACTACTTCTCTTTGAAATGCCATGTCCTCGCCTCCTATCCGATTATCATATCATCTGTAGTTCCGCCGGGAGGGATCATGGGGAGAACCCTTTCTTCCTTGTCGATGTGGCAGTCTATCCAGACAGGTCCTTTGGCTTTCAACGCCTGTTCGAATGCCGCTTCGAACTCTTTTTGGCTGGTCGCCGTAAAGGTCTTGACGCCAAAGCCCTTGCCTACTTTTGCAAAATCCGTCTTTCGGTCAAGATCCGTACAGCTGTACCTTTCACCGTAAAAACTGGTCTGCCACTGATACACCATGCCCAGGACTTTGTTGTTCATTATGACCGTTATGATGGGCAGGTCGTAGCTCACCGCCGTACAGCCTTCATTCAGGTTCATGTGGAAAGAACCGTCTCCGGTGAAATGTACCACCCTCTTATCGGGACATCCTATCTGCGCGCCTATGGCCGCACCGTATCCGTAACCCATGGTCCCCAGTCCCCCGCTTGTGAGGAACTTGTCCGTACTTTTATGTTTCAGATACTGAGCCGCCCACATCTGGTGCTGCCCTACATCGGTCACATATATGGTGTCCTTGTCTGTTTTATCGCAGACAGTTTCGACTATCTCACTGGGGAAAAGCTCTCCGCCTCCGCACCTTTTGTCGCCGGGTATCTTTTTGAGTTCGTCTATCTCGGTCATCCACTCTTTCCTGTCGCTCTCTTCTATATATGGCATTATCTTGAGGAGGAAATCCTTCACATCGCTGTTGATACCATAGTCCACGATGACGTTCTTGTTTATTTCGCTCCTGTCTATGTCCACCTGTATCTTAGTAGCCTTCCTGGCGAATTTCTTAGGGTTCAGCGCCACCCTGTCACTGAATCTGGTCCCCAGGGCTATGAGCAGGTCCGCCCTGTCCATAGCTTTATTTGAAGCTACAGTTCCGTGCATCCCCAATATACCCAGATTGAGGGGGTTCTCGTAGCCTATGATCCCTGCCGCCATGAGAGTGTGAGCCACGGGGATATGGGCCTTCGCCGCAAACTCATTGACCTGATCGGCCGCACCGCTGTTCCCTGCACCGCCGCCCAGATATATCACCGGTCTCTTGGCGCTGTTGATCATATCCGCTATTTTCTTCACCGTATCTATGTCCACTACGGGCTGCTCATCGTCCGGCATCTCATACTTGCCCGGTTTGTAGTCCAGGGTCTGCGCCGTGACATCCTTAGTCACATCTACGAGGACCGGTCCTTTTCGTCCGCTTTTGGCGATCCTGAACGCATTGTGGAGCGCCATGGGCAGATCCTCTATTTTGTTCACGAAATAATTATGCTTGGTTATAGGCATGGTCACACCGGTGATGCATATCTCCTGGAAGGCGTCTCTGCCTATGAGTGCATCGGGCACATTGGAAGTTATGGCTACCATAGGTACGCTGTCCATAAACGCCGTAGCCAGGCCCGTCACCAGATTCGTCGCCCCGGGTCCGCTGGTAGCGAAAACCACTCCTGTCTTGCCGGTAGCTCTCGAATAACCGTCAGCTGCATGGGCTGCCCCCTGTTCATGGGCCGTGACCACATGCCTTATCTGGTCTTTATATTCATAAAGGGCGTCATATACGTTCAAAGCCGCCCCTCCCGGATAACCGAACACCTGATGAACGTCATGCTCAAGCAGTATCTCCGCTATTATTTGAGATCCTGTTAATTTCATTGGTCTCCCTCCATATCAAAAGATGTAGTTTGCGGTCTTATTATATGCTCTTTTACAGCAAAGTCAATATTTTATTGCAATATTTGTGTTATATACACAATATTTTTGATATATTTTTGTATTTATTCATAGTTTTTGCTGTTAAATAATTTTTTTACACTTTTTTCGAGCTTCCCTACGGCCCTATGGCCCTTCCGTCAGCATCCCTCTGCTTCCGCGGGATCCGCATCGTCATGGCGGACCTTCAGATGCCCCTTCCAAAGAGCAGTTTTTTCTTGAACAAGAGCCCTGATGATGTTACAATCTGTTTCGTAATGATCCGTTAGCTCAGCTGGGAGAGCGTCTGGGTGACAACCAGAAGGTCGATAGTTCAAGTCTATTACGGATCACCACATAAGGCGGCGTCCCCGCCTGAAAAAAGACCTGCAGCTTTTAGGCCGCAGGTCTTTTTTGTCTTCGTCATGTGTTCTCCGATCTCTATATCCTTTCAGCGATGGCGCTGCCTATCTCATCGGTCCCCACCTGGGTACATCCTTCTCCCATGATGTCCCTGGTCCTTATGCCGTCACTCAAGGTCTTTTCCACGGCCCTTTCCACTGCATCGGCTTCTTCACCCAGTTCGAACGTATATCTGAGCATCATGGCTGCGCTCAATATGGTGGCTATAGGGTTTATCACATTCAGTCCCGCATACTTGGGGGCGCTCCCGTGACTGGGTTCATAAAGCCCGAAATTGCCCTCCGTCAGCGATGCCGAAGAAAGCATGCCCAGTGACCCTGTTATCTGACTGGCTTCATCAGAAAGGATGTCGCCGAACATGTTTCCGGTAAGCACCACATCGAATTTCTGGGGTGCGTGTACCAGCTGCATGGCTGCGTTGTCGACATAGAGGTTGTCCAGCTCGACCTCCGGATAGTCCTTTGCCACTTCTGCGACCACCCTTCTCCACAGGCGAGAGCTGTCCAGGACATTGGCCTTGTCTACGCTGGTCACTTTTTTGTTCCGCTTCATTGCCAGATCGAATGCTACCCTCGCTATCCTCTCTATCTCATAATCATAGTATATTTCCATATCATAGGCCATCTCACCCTTGTCGGTCATGCGGGTCTCTCTTTTTCCGAAGTATATGCCTCCGGTAAGCTCCCTGACCACCATGATGTCCAGTCCGCCCTTTACGATCTCAGGCTTCAGCGGACACGCCTCTGCCAGGGGATCGAACAGGAGGGCCGGCCTCAGATTGGCAAAGAGATTCAGTTCTTTCCTCAATCCCAGTATGGCCGTTTCCGGTCTTTTGTCTCCGGGCAGATCATCCCATTTCCATCCGCCTATGGCTCCCAAAAGTACTGCATCAGAAGCCTTGCAGGCGCTGACCGTGTCCTGAGGCAAAGCTTCTCCCACTTCGTCTATGGCGATACCTCCTGCAAGCACATGATCGTACTTGAACTGATGTCCGAATTTTTCTCCTACCTTATCCAGGACTTTGATGGCCTCATCTACGATCTCCGGGCCTATGCCGTCTCCCTTGATAACTGCGATATTGTAATTCATATTCCGTCTCCTTGTATCATGTTATTTCGCCGGTCCCTTTATGGAATTGAGCAGACCGTCCTTATCCATTATCTCCTTTATGAAATCGGGGAAGGGTATGGCTTTGTACGTTTCCCCTCTCGTGATGTTCCTTATCTCTCCGGTGTCGAAGTCCACCTCCACCTGGTCTCCTGCCTGTATCTTCTCTCCCGCCTCGCTGCATTCCAGTATGGGCAGTCCTATATTTATGGCATTGCGGTAGAATATCCTGGCAAAGGACTTTGCGATGACACATTTTATACCAGAGGCCTTGATGGCTATGGGAGCATGCTCTCTCGACGAACCGCATCCGAAATTGTTCTCCGCCACCATGATGTCACCTTCCTTGACCTTGCTGACGAAATCCTTGTCGATATCTTCCATACAGTGGCTTGCCAGCTCCTTATGGTCCTGTGTGTTGAGATACCTTGCCGGTATTATAACGTCTGTGTCCACGTTGTTTCCGTATTTGTGTACTGTTCCCTGTGCTTTCATTTCCCTTCATTCTCCTTTCGGTCCGCTTATCTTCCCGGTCAGAGCGGAAGCTGCGGCGACTGCGGGGGAGGCCAGATATATTTCACTTTCCGTATGGCCCATACGTCCCACAAAATTCCTGTTGGTCGTTGCTACACATCTTTCTCCCTGAGCGAGTATGCCCATATATCCTCCGAGGCAGGGTCCGCAGGTAGGTGTGCTGACCACGCAGCCCGCATCGATGAAAGTGTCTATATATCCCAGCTTTAGGCAGTCTTTGTATATCTGCTGTGTGGCAGGTATGATTATGGCTCTGACTCCGTCGGCCACCTTCTTGCCCTTCATGATATCGGCGGCTATGCCCATATCGCTGAGCCTGCCGTTAGTACAAGAGCCTATGACCACCTGGTCGATGGCTATGTCACCCACCTGATCTATGGTCCTAGTGTTTTCAGGGAGATGGGGGAACGCCACTGTGGGCTTTATCTCCGAAAGATCTATTTCGAACGTTTCGGCATATTCCGCATCTTCGTCGGGCTCGTAGACTTTGTACGGTCTTTCCATCCTGAGTTTCATATAGCTCTCAGCCACGTCGTCCACCATGAATATGCCGTTTTTCGCTCCGGCTTCTATGGCCATGTTGGCTATGGTGAGACGGTCGTCCATAGACAGGTTCCCTATTCCTTCTCCCGTGAATTCCATGGACTTGTACAGGGATCCGTCCACTCCTATCATACCGATGATATGTAGTATGACATCCTTTCCTCCCACATATGGTCCGGGCTTCCCCTTCAGCTCGAATCTTATAGCTTCCGGCACTTTGAACCACGCTTCCCCCGTAGCCATGCCTGCGGCCAGATCCGTACTGCCCACGCCGGTGGAAAAAGCTCCCAGGGCTCCGTATGTACAGGTGTGGGAATCGGCACCTATGATGCAGTCTCCCGCACCCACTATGCCCTGCTCCGGAAGGAGAGCATGTTCAACTCCCATCTTTCCCACATCATAAAAATGTTTGATCCGGTGCTTTCCGGCAAATATGCGGCACTGCCTGCACTGCTGTGCCGATTTGATGTCCTTGTTCGGTGTGAAATGGTCCATAACGAGGGATATCTTTTCCCTGTCGAATACCGAATCAAATCCGGCTTTTTCAAATTCGTTTATTGAAACGGGCCCGGTGATGTCGTTTGCCAGCACCATGTCCAGCCCGGCTCTTATAAGCTGCCCCGGAACCACCTGGTCCAGACCGGCGTGATCTGCAAGTATCTTCTGGGTCATGGTCATTTTGCTCATGTTACTCTTTCCTTTCTTTTTTCTTTGATCCTATCCTCCGGTCTCCTGTCCTTTCCGCAGGACCTCACAGCATGCGCCTTTCCCGAAAGCCGCCGTGCATCGGCCGGCCGGGATCATTTTACGAAATGGCTTATCCTGTTCATCCTGTTCACGGCGCTGACAAGAGCGTTTACCGATGCGAATATTATATCATCATGGAGTCCCACTCCCCAATATATCCAGCCGTTTTTATCCGATATGGCCACATAAGCTGCAGCTCTGGAGTCGGACTCTGATTCCAGGGCGTGTTCCGAATATGTCACGAATTCATATTCGAAATTGTACGGGCTCTTCCTCAGCGCGTTGCTCACCGCATCGAGACGTCCGTTGCCCTCTGCGGACAGATTGTATGTCTTGCCGTCTATGTCCACATCTATGGTCACCTTCATGCCGCCTTCCTTTATGCCGGATATCTTTTTGAAGGTGGCGTCAGTGATATCCACCGGTTCGAATACATTTATATATTCCTCATCGAACAGATCGAATATCTCGTCGGGCCTGAGTTCCTTGTGTTCGTGGTCCGACTTGTTCTTGACCATATATCCCACTTCTTCCCTCATCTTTTTGGGAAGATCATATCCGAAGTTATGTTCGAGGATATATGCCACTCCTCCTTTTCCGGACTGACTGTTTATCCTTATGACATCGGCCTCGTATTCCCTTCCTATATCTTTGGGATCCAATGGCAGATAAGGTACCGTCCACTTGTGGGAGCCCCTGTCCTCTCTGAATTTCATGCCCTTCGCGATGGCATCCTGATGGGAACCGGAGAAGGCAGCGAAGACCAGCTGTCCGCCGTAGGGCTGTCTTGGGTGGACCTTTATATTCGTGAATTTCTCATAGTGCGCCACTATGTCGGGCATATCGGTAAAGTCCAGACCCGGATCCACTCCGTGAGTGTACAGGTTCATTCCCAGGGTGACTATGTCCACATTACCTGTCCTCTCTCCGTTGCCGAAAAGCGTGCCCTCGATCCTGTCCGCTCCTGCCAGCATCCCCATCTCAGCATCTGCTACACCGGTGCCTCTGTCGTTGTGAGGGTGGAGGGAAAGCACGATGTTTTCCCTATCATGGAGGTTCTTATGCATATAGTGTATCTGCTGGCCATAAACGTGGGGCATGGACATCTGCACCGTAGAGGGCAGATTGATTATCACTTTGTTTTCGGCCGTGGGCTTCCATATATCTATGACCGCATTGCATATCTCTGCGGCAAATTCCGGTTCGGTCCCCGTGAAGCTTTCCGGTGAATACTCGAACTGGAACTCCGTTCCTTCTGTGTCCTTTTCTTTGTACTGATCCATAAGCTTCGCACCGGACACCGCTATTTCGATTATTTCCTCTTTAGACGCCTTGAACACCTGCTCTCTCTGTGCGTAGGAAGTGGAGTTATACAAGTGTACCACAGCCTTTTTCGCTCCCTTCAGGGCCTCGAAAGTCTTTGCGATTATATGCTCCCTGGACTGGGTGAGCACCTGCACCTTCACGTCGTCGGGAATGAGATTCCTTTCGATCAGCGTCCTTAAAAATTCATATTCTGTATCCGAGGCGGCGGGGAATCCTACTTCGATCTCCTTGAATCCCAGCTTGACCAGGTATTGGAAAAACTCCAGCTTCTCATCCAGACTCATGGGAACGATGAGGGCCTGATTCCCGTCTCTCAGATCCACGCTGCACCATTGGGGAGCCTTTGTAAGTCTGTCCTGCTTGATCCATTCCATATCCGTTTCCGGCGGCATGAAATATCCTACCGAGTATTTGTCTGTGTTCTGCATTTTTTTCACCTTTCCTTTCGGCGCCGCATTTATCAAAAAACCTTCGTCCCCATAAAGAGACGAAGGCATGAGCTTCCGCGGTACCACTCTTTTTGGCTCGGCCATCACCAAGCCCGCTTTCCAGAGGTTTGCTCGGGGGTGAGACGCTGACTTTTCATCTGCGGCGCTTTCACCGTCCGGCCGCTCTCTGCAAGATGATCCCGGTCAACTTATTCCCGTCATCGCAATATTCGATTGTAATGATTTTAATCTCCACCGTCTGTGGTTGTCAAGGGGTTTTTGTATACTGCGGGACCGGATGGCTCCGCAACGAAAACGGTCGCTCCTCATACAGCGAAAAGACCGCCGCATTTTCAGCGGCGGTCCTTTGACGGAGCGATAGGTAAATGTATTTTGTCAAACTGTGTCATCACGCATTTATCAGACTGTAATGAGCATTGAGCGGATCGAACAGTATATGGAAGTGCTCCTCTTCTTTGTTCTCACATTCCACGATGTAAAAAGGCTTATATACCACTTCTTCTTTGTCGAGGATGATGTCGGGTATCTTGAGCACCTTTTTCCGCCGCATCACCTCTCCCCCTATATCGAGGGGGATGTCCTTCATGGCGGCCGCCTTGTCGATCTTCACGGGCATTATATATTT
>CASDUO010000003.1:60937-67437 GCA_949284065.1 uncultured Bacillota bacterium | reverse complement strand
GTCTTGAGATGGAGCACTTTCTCCAAAGGAACTTCCGAACAGGTCATATCGTATTTAGCCAATATTTCTGTAAGCTGTCTGATCCCCTCTTCGTTGGTCCTTGCGGATCTTCCCACATAGAAATGGTCTCCCACCATCATCACGTCTCCCCCTTCCAGGGTCCCGGGATCCTTTATGTACTCTATCTTGTCTTCGGGGAAGAATTTTCTCACAGCCCCTATTATCTCGTTCTTTTCCCCGTTCCTGGAAGCGGCGCCCGGGTTGGTTATTATGGCGCATTTTCTGGTGATCAGTGCGGGATCCTCAACGAAACATGAGTCCGGATATCTTTCATCGGCCTCCAGCACGGTGACTTCTACGCCACACTGCTTCAGTGCTTCTATGTACGCATCGTGCTGTTTCAGCGCCAGTTCATAGTCCGGTTTTCCCAGCTCCGGCGCAGAGGTTATCCCATCTACCATTGCCTTACAAGGTCTTCTTACGATAACATTGTTGAACTTTTTCATCTGTATTCCCTCCTTAGATGATAGCTATGATTTTTGTGCTTCGGTTGGAAACAGTATTTTTCCCATATATCCGGGAAAACACTTGAATTTAAACGGCAATTTTGTATATAATATATTATATCCTCAATTGTATATTATATATTTTGCTTTGTCAACGGAATTCACATTGCTCCCCATATACCTGAGCGGGGTGGCTCCTTTCACTCCGATATATGGTAAAATGCTCCAAATACAGTTACCCGGATCAGTGAAGCCCCTCGTTCAAGAATATATGAGATCCGGTCATCGGCTTTGGCCGTAATTGCAAAGAGGTATGAAAATGAAAAGATTGAAGACCTTAAAAGACCATGTATATGATTATATCGCCGATCAGATAAGGACCGGCGAATTGATGCCGGGTCAGAAAGTCAACGAAAACATAATATGTCAGGAACTGGGCATAAGCAGAACTCCCGTGCGCGAAGCCCTGATACAGTTAGCGGCAGAGGGTGTTCTCAACAACACGGCGCGAAAAGGGTTCGTCATAAAATCCATGTCGAGGGAAGATGTAAGAGAGATATACCAGCTCATCGGACTGCTTGACGGATATGCTGCAAAATTGGCCAGCGATTTCCTGACTGAAAGCGACCTTTCTGACATGGGGTTCCATATCGGCGCCATGGACCTCGCCATCAGGTCCGGAAACTATCCCATGTATCACGACCAACAGACTACTTTTCATCAGGTATATATAGACAAATGTAAAAACCAGACCCTGATCAATACTGTTTCCGGAGCAAAAAACAAACTGCTCAAGCGGAGCTATACCGATTCAGACGATGCAAGACTTCAGGAAGTGTTCCTGGACACCAACGAAGAACATAAGGAAATACTGGAACTTTTCAAAAAAAAGGACAAAGACGGATTGTTCAAATATCTTTCTGAGGTCCACTGGGCCCCCACTTACATGGAGTATGACATGCTGGTGGTATTGCCGGAAGAATAAGATCCCTTTGATTGACATGAAATTGCCAATATAAATACTCTCCGCCTGTGGCGGAGAGTATGGTTTTATTTCGATACGATCTTAGAATATCCGGGGGTCATTCCCTTTCCCCTCTGCGTCGCTGTCTTTCCTCAATGAGGAATGAAGCTACATCGATACCGTGGGAGTTGCGCCCGAACGCTGCGTCTATTCCGGTCTTCACTCCTTCTTCAGGTATTACCTGTGTACCGCCGGCTACGATGATGACATCATCTCTTATTCCCTTTTCTATACACAGGTCATTGATCCTCTTCATGTTCTTATAGTGTATATTGTCGTGGGATATGATGGTGGATGCCAATATGGCCTCAGCATTCAGTTCCACGGCAGCGTCTACAAGTTTTTCCACGGGACAGGAAGTTCCGAGATAATGTATCTCTATACCAAATCTTTCGATCCCACCGTGCTTGATGTCGATGATCTCACGGAGTCCGACAGAGTGTTCGTCCTCGCCTACTGTAGCGCATACCACTTTGAGAGGATGAGCTTCCACATCGTCTCTGATCTCCTGATCTGACAGATAATGGGGTTCGGGAGGTATGGTTAGCTCGGAAATATCAATATCGAAGTTCAGCTTGCCCTTCATCTCGATCCTTGTTCCTTCCGCATCCTGCATGATCTCCCTGTTGATGACTTCGGGATCCTCGAGGCCCATCTTCTTGCCTATCTCTACTGCCACCACTTCAGCTGTCCTCTTGTTGGTCGGGATCATCATGGTCATCATGACAGTTCCGTCAGCCAGCCATTCCATTTCGGGTTTCACTATGTCGGAATTTATATATTTCTCTTTTTCTTCCAGCCTTACGTTTACGTTGTCCTCTTCATCCAGCTCGTCGATATATACGATCTTGCTCCTATCCTCGAAGGTGCATCCTCCTATGAGAGCTGCCGGATCTGCAGGGTCCCCGCCGTACTGCTCGACATTGTTCTTTCCGAAATGAGCTGTTACGGGAGCCATGTAATCCTCATCCCTTTCATAGATATATCCGTATCCTATGCCTCCCTCGATCTGGCGTGCTATGCCGTCGCCGTTCCTTCCGGGATACTCTGCGGAATCTACGAAGAATCCTTCCTCGACTGCTTTGAAATATCCGCCGACTTCCAGTATCTCTTCCATGAACAGACATGCTCTTTCCTTGATCTCTCTGGCTTTCTCACCAAGAGGGCCGTCCATCTTGAGTTCCACCATGTCCATGAGACCGTCAAGTCCTATGAGGGTCTGCTTTGCAGTGTCACAGGCTTCCACATTATAGATATGCCAAGGCACGTTCCTTCCCTCGTCAGGTGTGATAGTGGATTGTATATCAGCGCTTGTGAGCTTGGATATGAGCATGTTGAGCACATGGGTCACAGTCGCCTCTCTTGCAGATGAATCTATGTATTTGGTATTCATCTGAGCTCTCATCTTATACTTGCCGCAAAGGTCGCGAAGTGCTACTGCATAGGGCAGATCCATGAATACACAAGGAGCCGGTGTTGCAGTGGGTGGCACAGTCGAAAGGCAGATGTTTTCCGGTTTGATGCCTACCATTTCCGAGAATTTAGAGTTGATGGCATGCTGCACGATAAGTTCCGGCATCACCTTCCAGGCCTCTCTTGCAGTGGCGTTCGCATTGTGTGCTCCATCTATCTGAGCTATATCCGCCCAGGCCAGTATCTTCTTGGATTCGCATGCATCGACGAAGGATCGCACACAGTTTATGTTCCTGTAAAGCACATTGTACTGAGGATCCTGGTGAGCGCCGTTGATGCCTTCTTCGGCGAACATGACGGCTATATCGGGACCTGCGACTCCTGATACATAGGAATGATAGTTGATGGGACGACCCACTTCGTCCTCTATGGCATCCAGAGCCTTTCTCTGGGCCCTGACCTGCTTACGTGAAATGGGAACGCCGCCTATGCCCTGAGGCGTACCTTCGATCAGTCCGTCCATGTGAGACTGACCTGCTGTCCTTATTACCATGATGTGGTCGGCACCGTGCCATGCACCCATCCTCATCCTTCTGATGTCGTCCTCGAAACGCCCTGAAGCTATCTCGGTGGTTATCACCGGTTGAGGCTGCGGATCGATGCCGTCGAAATATTTTGCCGGAGGCAGAGGCACTCCCTGCTTCATGGGCTCCGATGCATCTCTGTATTCGAAAGGTCCCATCTTCAGGCCGGGGGCCGGCTTTCTCCACACCCAGCCCCTTCTTCTGGGCTCATATTTATCCAGATCTTTCAGGATATTCTTGATATCCAGCTTTTCGTTCTTTTCCAATTTGATATCTGCCATCTCTACTTACCTCCTTTGAAAAGCGCTGTGACTTCGTCCCAGCCCTGCCCTTGTGCAAGCATCTCAGAAGCTTCTTTTATGGAGACGCCTTTTGCCTGGGAGAACTTGTATACTACATGGCCCGCTCCCTTTCCCATAAGGCCTCTGTCCATACATCCTTCGACTATAGGCTGTGTGTCCAGCGAAGAGACTCCCATGCGAAGAAGCACCGATCTCTCTACGGAAGGCGTGGTATTGTTGCGTCCCAGCTCCAAAAGGGGTGTTACGACCTGAGTGGTCAGGTCCCAAAATCTGTCATAAAGTTCCTGATCGGAAAGCTGTGCGATATGCTCTCTGCGTTTCGCGAAATCATCTTCTCTTTTCATCTTGACCTCCTTTTATTTCCCGTTTATCTCGGCTACGGCAGCTCTGACCCAAGCCTCGTCTTTCTGAGTCTCTTCTGCCAGGAATCTGATATCACTGTCGGAAGGATCACTTACTCCGTAAGTCTTCATGGCTGTCTTTATGAGAGACTTTCTCATATGATCCAAATCTACATCTGTGGCCTTTATCTTTGAAGGGTGATCCGGAAGTATTATGCTCTTGCCAGGCACCTCATCAGCGGGATCTCCGAATCTCACGTCTATACCGTTGCTCTTTGCGAAGGAAAGCTGGGGCTGGACATGTTTACCCGCTCCTGTGTACTCTGTTTCCTGTACGCATATCATGGCATCTTGAGGATATTCCTGTGCCAGTGCAAATGCTGCCGCCAAAGATGTGTTCCCTGCCGGACCCTTTTCAAGCCCTTCTAAAGTCGCAAGACATTCTGTCATAAAGAAAACGTCTCCCTGTGTTATGGTCACATATCTGTCCATATATCTGAGAGGTCTCGCTGCCGATCTGGGAACATCGGATCTGTCGGGCCAGTTGGAAAAGGGAACTCCGAATCCTGTATGTCCGGTGGTGAAGGACTTCATATTGAAGGCCCTATCACTTGCCATATGAAGCCCGGAGAGATCCACGGAAGCTCCGATCACGGTAGCTTCGGAGCCGGCTTTCCTCAGCCCTCTCGCAGTACCTGTCAGGTTCCCGCCGCCTGCCTGAGTGCAAACGACTGCATCGGGATCTTTCCCGTATTTATCTCTGAACTGGTTCGCCAGCTCATATCCGAGAGTCTCCACTCCCGCAATGCCAAAGGGCGTGTAAAGAGATGCGTTGAAATATCCTGTCTCTTCCAGGAGAAGAAGGAATTTATAGAAAAGCTCGGGGCCTACTGTGAGCTGTACAACTTCTGCTCCCAGCGCTTCGCACTTTCTTGCCTTCTCTACGATCTCAGGCTGTCCTACGCCCTTTGAGTCGTAACACTCCTGCACTACGATACATTTAAGACCTGCAATGGCCGCCTGGGAAGCCACCGCCGCACCGTAGTTTCCGCTGGTCGCGGCTATGACGCCTTTGTATCCCAGTCTCTTTGCGTGATATACGGCATTGGCGGCCCTTCTTGCTTTAAATGACCCGGAGGGATTTGCCGCCTCATCCTTTATGAATATCCTTGCGCCTTTTCCCTCAGGTGCACAGGCTCTGGCCAGAGCGGTGAGGTTTTTCATTTCCATGATGGGAGTGTTCCCCACATTAACACCGTACTGGATATCCTGCATTTCTTCCAGAGTGTATCCGGTTTCCTTCATCATCTTTTCATAGTCGAAAGCTATGGTGCCGGATTCGAATTTTGAATAGTCTATGCCTACTGATTTAAGCATTATGTCGGCTTTTCGCCCCATTACGGAGGCGTAATCCATGGGCAGTTTTGTCATTATTTTTCACCTCCGAACAATATTTCCCTTACCTGTTCATCTATTTTCAAAAGCTCGGGCACACATTTTCCGAAATCGTGTGTGTAATACGGGTTTACCTCTATGAGCTTACCTGTTTCCCTTCTTCCGGAAACTGTTTCCACTTCCACTTCATCGCCTATTTCGGCATCAGCTGTGAGAAAGCCCTTGGTCCACATTTCCAGAGGACATTCCTTCGTGTCATCTGGTACCTGGGGAGCTCTCTCGGAAGGCTCCAGTATCACTTTATGGATCCTTACCCATTCACCTTTTTTTACCATTTATAACTCCTTTTTATCTGTTCACGATCATAGTTCCTTGTTTTTCATTGCCCGGACCTCCTTCGGCGGTCCGGGGCTCCTCTGTCGGGACCGGGGGCCAAAAGCCCCCGGTCGTCTATACACAAGATCCAGCGATCTTCACTATTTTACGATCTTCTTTTCTTCGTCGATATGATCTCTCCAGTCACCCATTATGGCGTGAGGGATAGGCAATGTAAGCATTGTCTGAAGACCGGGTTTTGCATTTATGACCTGAGGTATCATGTTCGCACACATTGCAATGGTTCCAAGTCCGCCTTCTACCTCGGGGGTGTTCACCATGTTCACGCTGGGCGTCCCCTTGATGATCACATAATCGCCTGTCTGAACGCCTACCTGCTCAGGTTCGATCTGCTGGGGATGTTCCATCTCGATAGCAACTTCTCCGTCTTTCCAGCCTTTTGCCTTCATGGAAACGCCTGCACAGGAACCTGCAGCCGCAAATCCGTAAGGGGACTTCCTGTCAACGTCGGTAGTGATAGGATCCATGGATTGTTCGAATTTTTCGATGTTCCATCCAAGACCGTCAGCCATCATGCCCATGGACTCTGCGAATCCTAC
>CASDUO010000003.1:0-60872 GCA_949284065.1 uncultured Bacillota bacterium | reverse complement strand
CCCTGCTCTTCCATTACAGCCGGTCCGAAAGGTGAAAGGCTGTTCACTCTTCTGGAAAGGATGTGTTCAACATCTGTCATACATCCTGTCATTACCAGAACCAGCATATCCATGATGTGACCGGGATTTATACCTGTTCCCAGTACGGAGACTCCGTTTTCCTTTGCGATCTTGTCCATCTCTTCTGCCAGCTCAGGATTCTGTGCCTTGGGATATGCCATTTCCTCTGCGGAGGTGACTACGTTGATGCCCTGTTCCAATATGAACTTTATCCTGGGGAATGCGTTCTTTGTAAAAGAGTCTGTGCAAAGAACTACGATATCTGCAGCGCCGGGTTTGATAACGTCCTCAGGGGATCCTATGATAACATCTTCTCTGTCGCCCTTTTCCGTTTTGATGAAATCGTACATGGATTTTCCCACTTTGCCTTCTCTGCCTGCTACTCCTACGATGTCGACACCTTTCTTTGTCAAAAGCATGTCAGCGATTCCACCGCCCATTGCGCCAAGACCCCAAATGATTACTTTGATGTTTTTCATGTCCTTCTCCTTTACTTCTGATAATAGTTGTATCTTTCCAAGTTCGGTATCTGCTCCGGGCCCCATGTCCGCTGAGGCGGCCCTTTTATCCCCGCGACAGCCGGGACAGCCTCGAAGCTTCCTCCGTATTTTTCTTCGCCTTATGATAAAGCAACCGTCATGCCACTTTTAACAACAAAAATAATCGTTGGAATTTCAACGATTATCTTCATACGGCATTTCTTTTTCTCCATATAGTGCAAATTTTTTTGCTTTATGTGTGCAAATTTTTTTGCAGTATGTCTATCTTATCCCGTATTTTTTCACTTTGTGCTGCAAAGTCTGGCGCTTTATCCCTAAAACTCCGGCCGCTCTCGATATGTTGCCGCCTTCTTCGGCCATTATGCGTCTTATGAGTACCTTTTCCGTCTCCTCCATGTATGTGTCCAGCCTGTCTCTGCCAGCTACGAACCCGTCAGCTCCCTTTCCTGAACCTCCCCTGTCCCTCCTGTCAGGGGTCATCTGGAGCTCCTCGATCTCACGGCCGTTATCTCCCATGGCTACTGCGGACATTATGATGTTTTCGAGCTCCCGCACATTGCCCGGATAATCATGGGCGTGGAGCTGTTCCATAGCCTTCTTGGAAAATCCCGGTATCCTCTTTCCCGTCCTGCGACACTGTTTGTCCAAAAGCCTTTCTGCCAACAGCTCTATATCATCCTTCCTCTCTCTGAGGGGAGGTATGTTCAGATTGACTATGCTTAGCCTGTAATACAAGTCTTCTCTCAAAGCTCCCGAATCCATGAGTTCATCGGGAGGCCTGTTCACATTAGCTATTATACGCACATCCACCGGTATGTCCTTGCTCCCGCCTACACGCCTGACATAGTCTTCCTGCAGCACCCTGAGAAGCTTGCTCTGCAGATTATACGGCATGGCGCTTATCTCATCCAGCAGCAATGTGCCGCCGCTGGCCTGCTCGAAGAGCCCCGCCCTGTCTTCGGCTCCGGTGAATCCTCCTTTCACAGTCCCGAAAAGTATGCCCTCCAGGAGGGACTCAGGGAGTGCTGCACAGTTCTGTGCTATGAAGGGCTTGTTTTTTCTCGGTCCCGCATAATGTATGGACTGAGCAAAAAGCTCTTTGCCCGTTCCCGTTTCACCGTATATGAATACCGGCGCCTTCGAATAGGCCGCTTTCTTTGCTCTTTTCACCGTATCCAAGAAATCCGCGTTGTTCCCTATTATGTCTATGAAATTATAGTGCCTTATCCGCGGGAATTCTCTGTTTTCCGGTTTATATCTCTCTTCCTGCAGGTTCATTATCCTGTCAGTCATGGTCTTTATGGTGGTTATATCGTTGGATACCTCAATGGCCCCTATTATCTTCCCTCCGGAATATACAGGCATGGTAGAATTCACAGTGGTTATCTCTTTGCCGAATTTGTTGGTGTATGTCTGTTGGAATTCGGGGATCTTTTCTCCCATCAAAGCCTTTTCCAAGGTGCTTTCCTGCGGTCCGAACCCGGGGAAAGCTTCACGGAATGTTTTACCTATGACCTCTTCCCGTCTTGTGTCCTCTATCTTTGCCATGGCATTGTTGTATATGAGGGTCACCCCGTCATTGTCTATAAGGTGCACCCCTTCCCTCATGTTTTCTGTAATGCTCATAAGTATGCCCAAAGTCTCTTCTTTCGTCCTCTTGTCCATATGGTCCCCCATCGTCGATCCTTTTGCCGCGTGATCGATCTTTGTATGGATATCGTCCGTATACCGACAGTTTCCAATGATTTCGGAACACATATCGTTATTTGGCGTTTTGTTTTGTCCTCTTTGCATCTTCCTGCCGGTCCATTTGATTCTATCATAAAAAAATAGCAGATGCAAAACTTTTTGCACCTGCAGATGTTCTGTATTTTACCTTCTCTTACTTTTTCCTGCTTACGACTATGGTCTTTCCCATATCTTCCTTTAACGGCTCGCCGGGGAAATCTTTTTTCTCTTCATCCTCTTCCTCTGTCTGGGGAAAGTCGAACATGGCGTCGAATTCTTCCGCATCGACTTCTTTCTTATCAGCGTCTCCATTCACATCCCGCCTTACCGCTGTAGGAGCTGCCGTTATCCTGTCATGGGCCTCTCCTATCCATGAACAAAGGGCCGCCTGGGGCCAGAGGAACACCATGGCCAGCACTAATGTGAAAATTATGGTCAGAGGTAACATCAAAGTCTTCATGAACGGCATGAGCACCAATGTGATCATCATTATCATATACGGCTTTATCCTGCAGTCACCGGACAGATCCAACTTACCTCTCGTTCCCATCTTCATAGCCGGCACGCTTTCACTGCTTGATAAAAGTACATATATGAGGAGTACTCCCAAAAGACTGACATACCAAAGGAACACCGTGAAAAAGTCCACATATGCCTGATCTCCCATGGACCTGAATATGTTCACTGCAGTGAGCACAGTCTGCGCCGCTGAGACGAACATACACATGATGGAAACGATGAATATGCTGTAATATGCTATGGTCCTTTCACGCAAAGGACATATGCCTCTGAATATGAGGTAGAATGAAAATACCATCACTGCCAGATGGAGCATCTCTATTACTATAAAATATCCTGCGATCCTCACCAGTTCCAGCAGCACCACATCGAGGCCTATGATCATAAGCCCTCCCAATATGAGCCCTATGCCGCCGGTTTGGAATGCAGAAACCGCTTTCGCCGCTATGGTGCTTATGTACTTCATATGATCGAACATATCCTTCGCCCTGCCTGAAAGGGCTATAAGACCCGTAGGCAGATCCAGCCCCTTGTCCTCAGGGCCCGAGGCGATGAACTTGCGGCCTATGGCGTTTACGGCATCTTCCACCTTCTCTTCCCCTTTTTTGATCCTGTCAGCGGCTCCTTCGATCTTGTCCACCGCTTCTTCCACCTTATCCAGGTTCTTCTCTATGCCGTCTTCTACCTTCCCGCCGAATATTCTTTTCTTTTTATTTTTATGTCTATCGGATCTCATATCGTTCCTTCTTTCCTCTCCTGTATATCTGATTTATTATCTCATATTTACAGACCCTTATCAATTATACACTCCCCCTTTTGAAAATTCTCTGAAAATCCCTTTCACGCACAAGGCCTTCCCATGCCTTTCACATTTTTCACACTTGGAGCCCCTCACGCCTATAGCCGTGGTGCTGACGGCTGTCTCCAGCTCATTCCTTGCCTTTTGGCAGTCTTTCATATATCATTACAGGGTGACCGTCAGGTTTATTCAGTACAATCACGAAGGGAATAGTTTATGAGAATCAGAAGAGACTCCGATGAAATGCAGGAAGATGAGATACTGCTCATCTCCCGTGTATCCGATGCTCTGGCTCATCCTGCCAGAATAAAAATATTCAGATTCATAATGTCCTGCAACAAGCAGTTACAGCCTGTGTGCAACAAGGACGTAGTGGCCCATTTCGATTATGCTCAGGCGACCATTTCTCAACATATAGGGACTTTGGTGAAATCGGGACTTGTAGAGGTCAAAAAGGAAAACAAATTTTCCTACTATTACGTGAACATAGGTATGCTGTCGAATTATCTGGCCGCAGCCAGGAAATTCGACTGATCGCCCGCTTTTCGGTGTTCTTTTCACACAGCAAAAGCGGCTCCCCGCAAGGGGAACCGTTTCGCAAGGCAAATTACATATCTTGTTATCATTCTTCATCATGTGCATATTAACATATGAAGCTTCTCTTGTTTGTTGTTAAAACAACATTTTCATTCTTTTTTTACAAAAATTCCGACCTGCACCACCGCGTTATGCCTGCTTCGATTTTCAAAAGAATATCTTGTATTTCCGCCCTTTGAAGTCTATGAGTCCTTCCCTCTTCATCTTGTTCAACTCATTTGAAAGAGCAGACCTGTTCACGCAGAGAAAATTCGCCAGCTTTTCCTGGCTCATATCGAGTTTCACATCTTCGCTACCCGACTTCTGCTTCAATATGGAAAAATACGCTACTATCCTGTCACGAAGGCCTCTGTTGGTGAGTATCTCCACATTATTTGTCATTATAATGTTCTCATTGGCCAGTATGTGCATTATATTCTCATATATGCGTACCTTCTGATCCAGCTTGAAAAGTTTATCCACGTCTGCGACCAGGATCTCAGCCCGGGTATCGGCAGTGTAGGTCATGTACAGCACCTTGCTTGCCGAAACGGCCGCCGTAAGACCCGGCAATCCTCCCCGTCCGTATATGCTGTGAAGGTGGAGTTTTCCCTCGGCAAAATATTTTTCTTCTCTTATCTGCCCCGAAGCCACTATCATTATGTGCTTGAGTTTCTCCCCCTGAGGCACCACTATCTGTTCCTTTGAGAACTTTCTCAAAGTGGGGCTCAGGGCCTCAAAGCAAACGCGGCCCTCCTCTTGGGAAAAGCCGCGAAACAGTTCTGTATCCATGAGCAGGTGAAATCTTTCATCTTTATTCATCATGGCTGTATTATACTATTTTTTCTTTTCTACGCGCAATATCTTGCCCAGTATTATAGCCGCCGGTGCAGCTATCACCGAGAACAATGCTCCCATTTTGGCTGCTCCCTGCAGGCTCATGTCTATGAACGCAGATTCGGTTATGAACAGCGCTACTGTAAGGCCCATGCCTCCTACCACTCCGGCAACGAGTACATCTTTATGCTGCATCCCGGTGGGCAGAGGGAACTTCAGGACTTTTTCCGATATGGTGGCCATAAGGGATATTCCCAATGTCTTTCCGAGCACCAGTGCCAACAGCACTATGAGGGTGAGCTCTGACATTACGGAGAACTGTACTCCCGCATTGGTGAATCCAAAGAAAAAAAGTCCGAAATCTACAATGGGGCTGAGTCCGTCCTCAAATCGTCCCAATGTGGATCTTCCCGGCGAGTCTACCAATCCGTGAGTGTCGGTATGCTCTTCTGCAGGTCCCTTGTGAGGCATGAAGGGAACGATGAATACCAGCGACAAGGCTGCATGGAGATGAGCGTTGTGCATGCCGAACCAGCTTATGACTCCGCATACGAGAAAATACGGCCATATTGCCTGGACTCCTTTTTTATTCAGCACAAAGGCGATGGCCATTGCCAGTACCACCAAAAGAAGCCACATCGGCTCGACGGGATGTGCAGGATCCGGATAAAATACTGCTATTATGATGAGCCCTATACCGTCATCAGCTACTGCGAGAAGCAGGAGAAAAGTTACGGCAGGATGTTTCTTTCCGAATACGAAGCTTGCAACGAGCCATGCCAGGGCTATATCCGTAGCCGTTCCGATACCCCAGCCGGAGTTGTAAGCAGGATCTCCAAACAGCGTATTGAATACCACAAAAAGCACTGCAGGGAAGATCACTCCGCCTGCTGTGGCCATCAAAGGCGTAACTGCCTTTTTAGGAGGATTCAAAGGACCTCCCGGCAAAAAGCTGTTCACGATCTCTATTCCGGCTGTGGCGAAGAACAATACCATAAAGATATCGTTTATAAGCCAGTGGAAACTTATTTCCTTTCCGATTATAGGTGTGTGCACTACGTGGTGATACCACTCAGGGGCTATGTTGGCTACTATGAGCGCAACTATTACTCCCAGGATCAGCGGGATCGAATACTCCCTAATTTTAGCTATCATTTACAAATTTCCTCTCCTTTCAGTAATGCCCAACAAGTTGTCAAGCCTCTCCTGTTGCTCCTGTCTCGGCATCCCGAACCCGTACTGGTGAAGATCCAAAACATCGGCATCCTTAACTATCTCTTCTAAAGGCGTTCCCGTTTCGCCTTTTTTACTGTGATTTTTCACGGCGACAGCCATTTCCTCCACCTCTTCCCGGGAAAATATCCCCAGTTTCCTGAGGAACTCCTTCGCAGGCTCATATCCTGCCTCTGCATGTCCTTCCTGTCTGCCGTTTATTATCCTGCCTATATCATGTATGCTGCAGGCGCAGGCTGCTTTCACCGGATCCACTCCTCTTTCTTCAGCCATCATATAAGCCAGCCTGGCGCTGCTGGCCATATGTACTTTTTCCCATATGATCGGCTGATCTCTGCGCTCCGGGATCTTATCGTACTTTTCGATAAGTTCCATGAGGGCTTCCTGCACTTGCAGTATCTTCTTCATTTGTGATACTTTCCTCCTCTTGCGATCTTGAATGCCCTGTATATCTGTTCCGCCAGCATCACTCTGAACATCTGATGGGGAAATGTCATAGATGAAAAAGATATCCTTTCATCAGCCCTTGCAAGCGCCTGGTCCGAAAGTCCTTCAGATCCTCCTATGACGAATGTCAATCTGCTCTTTCCTCTTACTCCCAACCCCTCTATAAGGTCCGCGAACTCCCGGGAATCGATCTGTTTTCCGTCTATCTCCATGGCTATGACATATTCATCATCTCTGATCTTCTTCAATATGTCTTTACCTTCCGCCACAACATCGTCACCGGGTGCCTCTTTTATCTCCTCTACGGAGAAAACGCAATATCCGCTTAGCCTTTTTTCGTATTCAGCCAATGCGTCACGCCAGTATTTTTCTTTGAGTTTTCCTACGGCAAGGACCTTTATGTTCATCATATCCGCTCTCCGTACATACCCTTCGTTATGCCGCCACCGGTAAGATCCCATCTTTCGGTGCTGTCCCTTACTTTTATCCCAAAAAGCGTTATATACAGTATACATAATAATAGTCCAAAACACGGTCTCCCATGGGTGATGCCACACCATTACAGGGTGTATATCCTGCTGCCGCCTCCGTGCTCCACTACGTCTATGATGACTCCCTCATACCCTATACCGTTGAGCTCCAGGGCGTTCGTTACCTCAAGCCTTGCCAGGTCCGGCGTGTTGTTTTCTCTGCTCAGGTGTGCGAGGATTATATGGCCAGGTCCCTTGATGCCGTCCGAACGATCTTTTTCCTTCAGTATCCTGCATATGCAATCTGCTGCACTCAGATTGGAAAGATGCCCCCTATCATGGAGGATGCGCCTCTTCACATCATAGGGATAGCCGCAGCTCAGCAATGTTTTCACATCGTGGTTCGCCTCTATGACCAGTATGTCTGCGCCTTTTATGCTTTCGTATATATCTTCCGTTATACAGCCGGTGTCGGTCACTATAGCTATTTTTTTATCCGACCTGCGAAAGGTGAATCCCACCGGGCCGGGTACGTCGTGAGAAAGAGGGAACGACTCTACCGTAATGCCTCCGATGTCTATGCTGTCCTTTTTATCTACCACCCGGCGTCGTTCTTCCGGGACCATTTCTCCGATACTGTGCCACGTCTGTTTCGTCGCATAGACGGGAATATCTTTTTTCGTCTTGACCAGCGTGGCCAGACTCCTTATATGGTCGCTGTGTTCGTGTGTGATCAGTATGCCACCGAGACTGTCCGGATCTATGCATCTCTCAGCAAGTCCTTCCATTATCCTCTTCCTGCTTATCCCCACATCTATGAGCAAAGTGGTTTCGCTGCTCCTTACGACATAGCTGTTCCCACTGCTTCCGCTCGCTAAAGCACAGAACTCCAACTCCATTCGTCCCTCTCACCTCGCAACATCGCCTCAATTTTATCAGAATCATCACTCTCAATCAACATAATTGTTTAATTTGCTGTCCATATGTTTTGTTTCACTACAAAAAATCGTTGGAATAATAAGTTTTTTCAACGACATGGTAATAATCTTGCTGCTTTTCAGTCATCGAAAAACATGTCACGCCACACGGCCGCAAGTGCCTGCAAGGGGAAACTCCGAAAACAATAATGAAGATATCCGAAAAAAATCGGGACCTGTGGACACAGGATCCCGATATCCTATCCCTCCGGTCACGTCTCAGACGTCTCCGGTCCGTCATTCAACTTCTATCATCCAGCCTTCTGTATCTGCCACCTTCCCGGTCTGTATGCCGTACAGGGTATCGTAAAGTTCCTGTGCGACGGGTCCTATGCCGCCGCCGTTTATCACGATGTCTTCGTCTTTGTATCTTATCTCTCCTACAGGAGAAATGACTGCTGCCGTTCCCGATGCAAACATCTCTTTCAGCTTCCCTTCCTTGGCAGCCCCAAACAGTTCATCCACCGAAAGCCTTCTTTCTGAAACCTTCATGCCCTTTTTCCTCAACACCTCTATCACCGAATCTCTGGTCACACCGGGCAGTATAGTCCCCTCAAGAGGCGCCGTGACCACTTCGTCCTCTATGACGAAAAATGCATTGGATGTACCTATCTCCTCTACATATCTTCTTTCCACACCATCGAGCCACAGTATCTGCTCAAAACCTTTTTCCGCAGCATCTACCTGTGCCTTCAAGCTGGCAGCGTAATTGCCTCCGCACTTGGCTTCACCTGTCCCTCCGGGAGTCGCTCTTACATAGGTGTCCTCCACATATATCTTGGTCGGCGCCAGTCCCCCTTCATAGTAAGGACCCACCGGCGACAATATGATCATGAACTTATATTGCCGGGCCGGCCTCACGCCGAGGAAGGGTTCCGTAGCTATGACGAAAGGTCTGATATACAGTGATGTCCCCTCTTTATCCGGTATCCAATCCTTCTCCAGAGCCACCAGAGCTTTCACCGCCTCTATGAAGAGGGCTTCATCTATCACGGGCAGACAAAGTCTCTCCGCAGTTCTGTTCATCCTCTTTATATTCATATCCGGCCTGAACAAAAGCACCTTGCCCTCAGCGCTTTTATATGCCTTGAGCCCCTCGAAGGACTCCTGTGCGTAGTGCAGGACTGCCGCTGCCGGATCTATACTGAAAGGTCCGTAAGGCACGATCCGGGGATCGTACCAACCCCTGTCTTCTTCGTAATCCATAATAAACATATGATCGGTAAAATCCACTCCGAACCTCAACTTGTCCGGGTCCGGTTTCGTCTTCGGATGTTCCGTTCTCGTTACGGGAAATTCATACTTCATCGTCGTTGCCTCCTTACATCTACACCGTATTTTATTCCTCACGGCTTTTACTGTCAACGATTTGATGATATACTCTCCTCGCAAGACCTTTGAGATAAGGAGGACCGAATGAAAAAGGATTTGGCTATATTGAATTTGAGAGCAAGCTCCCTGGTCATATTCAGGCAGCTCCTGTCCGATCCGGTGATGAGCAGGTTCAGGGATATGCTCTTTTCCATAGAAAAAGGCGAAAACAAAGAGGAGATCATTTCCGCATACAGTGCTTTTACCGCTCTTCTCTACGAACACACTCCTGATTGGAGCAAATATGTCGCCGACCTGGTCCTTGAAGACGACAACTTTTATATACGCAAAAAGGCGACCGACGATCACATCCCCAAAACCATGGAGGATTGCCTCAGACATGAGCTCGAACTCCTGGAGGATCTTTCGCAGGTCACGCCCGGTGCCATCAAAAATGCCATAGGCTATTATCATTATCTTCCCGAGTGGGAGGTGTCTCCCATGGATCTTAAGGAACTTTACCGTATGCGCACGGATCGTGTCAAAGTGGAGGGCTACGGCATCTTCACCGGCAGCCGGGCCTTTCGCCTGGATGACCGGGGAGAAATAGTTCCCGTAAGATATCCTGACGGTCAAAGGCTGGATCAGCTCTTCGGATATGAGAGACAGCGGGATCTGATAGTCAAGAACACTGAAGCTTTTCTATCAGGTCAGGGCAAGAGCAATCTGCTCCTTTACGGAGATGCAGGCACCGGAAAAAGTTCCACTGTCAAAGCCGTTGCCAATGCATTTTCAGGAGAAGGACTCAGACTTGTGGAAATCAAAAAAAATCAGCTTGGTTTCCTTTCCCCCGTAATAGAGCAGCTGTCTGCAAACCCTCTCAAATTCATACTGTTCATCGACGATCTGAGCTTTTCCGGCGGCGATGATGATTTCGCCTCTATGAAAGCCATGCTGGAGGGAAGTATCGTTTCAGGCGGGGACAATCTTGTCATTTACGCTACCAGCAACAGGCGCCACCTTGTAAAAGAGTCTCTTTCGGACCGTGACGGCGACGATATCCATCGCAACGATACCATACAGGAGATCACCAGTCTGGCTGCACGTTTCGGTCAGACCATAACATTCGAGCGGCCTCAAAAAGACGAATATCTGATGATAGCCCGCCGACTGGCCGAAGATAACGGCATGGCCACAGACGGGGATTTTGCAAAAGAGGCAGAGGCTTTTGCAGTAAGATGCGGCGGCAGGACTCCCCGGGCAGCGAAACAATTTGTCGAACTGAAAAAGATGAGCCTTTGACGGGCTCATCTTTCACATCCTGAATATGTACGAGAGCTTCTCGTTCTGCCGCCGGGCATCACACGATCGGAACGACGTCCGACGTTATATCCCGCAGCTTCCCACAGGCACTTTCCCATCTACGGCCTTTATGATCGCTCCGGTCTTTTCCCCGTCGAACCAGCTACAAAGCTCTATGAAATCTATTCCTTCATCCACCAGTTCCATTGCGGCGTTCCCGGCTTCTTTCACGTTCCTTATGAACCTTACGCGGACATTGCACCCGGGTGCGGATATCTCCGCTTTCCGGATCCCCACCATGCCGCTGTCTATTATGATCACGCCGTATTCCGCAAAGGAGTCGAGCTTTTCCAGTTTTTCTTTCTGTTCGGGAGCATATCGTGCGTTTTGGAACTTCGCTCCCCCGGTCACATCAGCCTCATATTTCTCCATATCTTCCGCAGTGAAATCTCCGCAGAAATTGAATATCCTGAAAACTTCCTTATCCAGATCCTTTACCAGTCCTTCAGCGGCATCTTTGCCGTCGACACAGTATATTCGATTGAGATTTTTTCCCTGTAACTCAGCTTTGTGTGTTGCCGGGTCCGCTCCTTCCACATTGATTATGAATGCAAACTTTGCCATTATCGTCCTCCTGTCATCCCCATTCCCGGGATCTGTCCCGCGCTTTCTTACCCATATATCACGGCTTTCATTCCATGCATATCTGATTATACATAAGTTGCGACCTTTTTTCCACCGGAAAGAGGGTATCTTGCTGCCAGGTCTTCCATCATGGCTTTGGCTTCTTCCTGCGTCCCTTTCTTGAGGAGGACCATTGCCATAGCCTTTGCTATCGACGCCATCTCTTCTTCTTTGATACCTCTGGTAGTCACGGCGGGGGTCCCTACCCTGAGTCCCGTAGCTATATGAGGAGGATTCGGATCGTTAGGTATGGTGTTTTTGTTGCACGTTATGTTGACTGAATCCAAAAGGGCCTCTGCTTCTTTACCGTTGAACCCCGTATTCCTGAGATCCACCAGCATAAGGTGATTGTCTGTACCTTTACCCACGATGTCTATACCCTCATCCATAAGGTTCCTGCACAAAGCAGCGGCGTTTTTGACCACCTGCTTTTGATACTCTTTGAATTCGGGGGACAACGCCTCCTTGAAGCACACAGCTTTCGCAGCGATGGTATGCATGAGAGGCCCGCCCTGTATACCCGGGAATACGGCTTTATTGAAATTGAACTTTTCGTTCATCTCATTGCTGCTGAGTATCATACCGCCTCTGGGTCCTCTGAGAGTCTTGTGTGTGGTACTGGTCACCACATGGGCGTAAGGTATGGGATCCGGGTGGAGTCCGGTAGCTATCAGTCCGGCTATGTGGGCTATATCGGCCATGAGATAGGCTCCACACTTGTCCGTGATCTCCCTGAATCTTTTGAAGTCTATGGTCCCTGCATATGCGCTGGCTCCGCATATGATGAGTTTAGGTCTTTCCTTCATGGCCACCTCTTCTACCTGGTCATAATCTATATGTCCGTCTGCTCCCACGCCGTAGAACACAGGCTCATAGTACTGTCCGCTCAAATTGGCTTTCGATCCGTGGGTCAGATGTCCGCCGTTGGAAAGATCCATACCCAGTATTTTTTCACCGGGTTTCACTATGGCGTAAAACGCTGCCTGATTAGCCTGGGATCCGGAATGGGGCTGCACATTGACGTACTCACAGCCGAAAAGCTCTTTTGCTCTTTCGATGGCCAGGTCCTCCACTATGTCCACACATTCACATCCTCCGTAGTATCGCTTTCCGCTGTAGCCTTCCGCGTACTTGTTCGTAAGAGGGCTTCCCATAGCTGCCATACATGCTTTGCTCGTCCAGTTCTCACTGGCTATGAGTTCGATATGTGTGTTCTGCCGTTGGATCTCCTTCTCTATGGCTTCTGCAACCTGTGGATCCGCCTTTCTTACTTCTTCCAATGAGTACATCGATGTTATCCTCCTATCATTCTTTCTTTTCTTACTACGCCTATATCTTTTCTGTACTGAGCACCCCGGAACCTTATCTTTTCCACATTCCGGTAAGCTTTTTCCCTTGCTTCTTCGTGAGTATCTCCCAGAGCCGTTACACCCAGGACTCTGCCTCCCGATGTGACTATCCTGTCTCCCTCTCTCTTCGTTCCCGCATGGAAAACTGTCACATCTTCATCCACTTCATCCAGGCCCAGGATCTCCTCTCCTTTTTTATAAGATCCGGGGTATCCGCCGCTGGCCATTACTACACAAACCGCTCTTTTCTCGCTCCATTGGAGATTTATCTCTGAAAGCCTGTCCTCACATGCGGCAGTAAAAACATCCATAAGGTCTGTTTTGAGTCTCGGGAGCACCGACTGAGCCTCGGGGTCGCCGAACCTGTTGTTGAATTCTATGACCTTTGCTCCGTTTTCATTTATCATGAGACCGATGAAAAGCACTCCCCTGAAATCCAGCCCGTCCTCCCTGAATCCGTTCAGCGTAGGTTCCAGTATCTCATTTTTTATCTGTTCAATGAGCCTGTCATCGAATACGAGGGAGGGGGAATATGTTCCCATGCCTCCCGTGTTGGGACCTTTATCCAGGTCGAATATGCGCTTGTAATCCTGGGCCGATTCCATGGGTATCATTGCGCTCCTGTCGACGAAACAAAGCATGGATGCCTCTACACCGGTGAGGAACTCTTCTACCACCACCTTGTCCCCTGCAGCTCCGAAGGCCTTTTCGCCCATGAGCTTTTCGATGCCTGCCTTTGCTTCTTCTTCAGTTTCGGCTATTATGACGCCTTTCCCTGCGGCCAGCCCGTCTGCCTTGAGGACCATGGGATATCCGAATATCCCCACATCCTCAAGAAGTTCCTCTTTGTCAGTGTACTCTTTTGCCCCCGCTGTAGGTATGCCGTGTTTCATGAGGAAATCTTTCGTAAATGATTTGCTGGCCTCCAGCCGGGAGCATTTCTTATTGGGGCCGAAAACCTTTATTCCGATCTCTTCGAGCCTGTCGGTTATACCCATGGCCAATGGCACCTCCGGTCCTATGATCGCCATGTCTATGGATCTTTCCTTTGCAAAGGCACATATGCCGTCGATATCTTCAGCGCTTATATTTTCACATATGGCGTCTTCTTCTATCCCCCCGTTCCCCGGGGTGCAGTAAAGCTCATCCACCTTGGGGCTTTCTGCCAGTTTCCGGCATATGGCGTGCTCCCTGCCTCCGCCGCCTACTACCAATACTTTCATCTTGCCTCCTTTGTCCTTCCCTTCTTTTCCGGGTCCGGCATCACTTAGTGTTTGAAATGCCTCATGCCGCTGAATACCATAGCTATCCCCATTTCGTTAGCTTTATCTATGGACTCCTGATCTCTCATGGAACCTCCGGGCTGTATTATGGCCGTCACTCCCGCCTGGGCAGCTGCGGTCACACAGTCGTCAAAGGGGAAGAAAGCGTCTGAAGCCATCACCGCACCTTTCATATCGAAAAGGGTCCTTTTGATCCCGTTCTCTACAGCCCATATCCTGTTGGTCTGTCCCGGTCCTATGGCTATGGTGGCGCCGTCCTTGACGAAGACTATGCCGTTGGACTTTGTGTGCTTCACCACCTTCATGGCTATTTCCATGTCATCTATTTCTCTTTCCTCAGGTTCTTTGTCTGTGACTACCAGAAGGCTGTCGTTCCTGATGAATTTACCTGCTGCGGAGCTTCCTTTACCGCCTGCGTCCGTTGCTGGCTGGTCGGGCTTGGGGGCGTTCTTTGCGTCAAAAAGTCCACCGTCCACATCCTGTATGAGCAATCCTCCGCTGACCTTTTTCATATCTATGGTCCCCGCAGGGGCTTTCTCCATTATACCGGGAAGCTTCAGGAGCCTGATATTGGCCTTTGCCTCAAGTATTTCCAGAGCATCCTTGTCGAAGTCGGGAGCTATGACGATCTCCAGGAATATCTTGTTCATCTCTGCAGCCGTCTTCGCATCCACGGTCCTGTTACATGCCACTATCCCTCCGAATATGGAGACGGGATCACAGTCATGGGCTTTTATATATGCCTCATAAAGATCTTTTCCTATAGCCACTCCGCAGGGGTTGGCGTGTTTGACAGCCACCACCGCCGGCTTTTCGAATTCTTTAAGGCAGGCCAAGGCCCCTTCCGTGTCGTTTATGTTGTTGAAGCTGAGTTCCTTCCCATGGAGCTGTTCCGCATTGACCAGGGCCCCTTTCCAGGGTTTGATCTCTTTGTAGTAACCGGCCTTCTGATGAGGATTCTCCCCGTACCTCAGATCCTGTACCTTCTCAAAAGTGAAAGTGGGGTTGTCCGGCAGGGGCGCACCTATCTGCTCCCTGAGATAAGAACTTATCATGGCATCGTAGGCAGCCGTGTGTTCGAACACTTTCAGTGCCAGCCTGTATCTGGTGTCCCCGTCGGTCCCGCCGTTTTTCAGCTGTTCCAAAACCTCTCCGTAATCCCCGGGGTCACAGACCACCGTCACGTCTTTGTGGTTTTTCGCCGAAGACCTGAGCATGGTGGGACCGCCTATATCTATGTTCTCTATTGCATCTGCCAGAGTCACATCAGGCTTCATTATGGTCTCCCTGAAGGGATAGAGATTTATAGCTACTATATCTATGGGCGTTATGTCCAGATCGTCCAACTGCTTCATGTGATCCTCCACATCTCTCCTGGCAAGTATGCCTCCGTGTACCTTGGGGTGGAGAGTCTTCACTCTGCCGTCGAGACATTCCGGGAATCCGGTTATCTCCGATATGCCGGTGACCTTTATACCAGCCTCCTTTAATTTTTTGAAAGTGCCCCCTGTGGATACTATTTCCACTCCCAGCTCTTCCAGACCTTTGGCAAACTCAACGACGCCTGTTTTATCACTGACGCTTATTATTGCTCTCATTCTTTTTCTCCTTCCACACCGTTCCAGCAATATGTGCATAATTTACATTTATCTATTCCCACGGAGTCCAACAGATCGTCAAGTCTCTGGAATTTGAGACTGTCGAAGTTGGATATCTCCCTTATTTTTTCCACCATGGCCGCGTATTCCGGTGTGTCTGGATCCGCATATCTTTCCAAAACTTCGCCCGACAGATCCGAATCTTTCATTTCATCACTTCCGGCAGGATTGCTGTCCACCTCTTCATCCAGTCCTTCAAGGACCCTTATGACCCTTCGGGTTATAAGTTCCATATCGCTTATGCTCCTGGAAAAATTCAGATATTTACATCCGAACATTATAGGAGGACAGGCGCTCCTGACATGGATCTTTTCCGCTCCGTTTTCCGTCAGATAGGTGACCGTTTCGGAAAGCTGCGTGCCTCTGACTATGGAATCGTCCACCAGTACGAACTTCTTTCCCTTTATGATCTGGAAGACCGGTACCAGCTTCATCTTTGCTATGAGGTTCCTCGCCTTCTGGTTCTGCGGCATGAAACTCCTGGGCCATGTAGGCGTATATTTTATGAGAGGTCTGGCATAGGGCACATTGGACTCGTTGGCATATCCCAGTGCATGGGCCACTCCGCTGTCCGGCACTCCCGCCACATAGTCCACATCCATGTGTCCGTCCCTCTTAGCCATTATACCTCCGTTGCGGTTGCGCATTTTTTCCACGTTCTTTCCCTCGTATATGGATGTGGTATATCCGAAATATGACCACAGGAACGTGCATATACACATTTTTTCCCTGGGCTCTGAAACCGTTTCCTCCTTGTCCGGAGTGAGCCTTACGATCTCCCCCGGACCCAGTTCTCTGAGGAAGGTGTACCCTATGTTTATGAAGGCGAAAGATTCAGATGCGGCGCAATAGCCGTCCTCGATTTTTCCCAGTATGAGAGGCGTCCTTCCGTATTTGTCTCTCGCAGCGTACATGGCATCCTCTGTGAGCACTATCAACGTGAGAGAACCCTCCACCTTGTCCTGTGCATTCCTTATGCCTTCGACTATATCCGCCTTTTGGGATATGAGCCCCGCGACCAGCTCCGTATTGTTTATCTTATTGCCGCTCATGGACATGAACTGTCCATGGCCTTCGTTTATGAGACACTGCACCAGCTCTTCTTTGTTGTTGATCCTCCCCACTGTGGTGATGGCATAATTGCCCTGACTGCTGTATACGGTCAAGGGCTGGGGATCGCTGTCGCTTATGGCTCCTATACCGCTGCTTCCTTTCATGTCATCGAGTTCCTCTTCGAACTTGCTCCTGAAAGGAGAATTCTCTATGTCATGTATGCTCCTGTTGAATCCGTCTTCCTGCAGCACACACATGCCGCCTCTCTTCGTCCCCAAGTGAGAATGATAGTCCGTGCCGAAGAATATATCCATGACACAGTCCTTTTTTCTTGTCACTCCGAAAATTCCGCCCATGTTCTTTTTCTTTCCTCCTGCTCTTATTTCCTTTTCCGGTATTTATCACGGCAGTATTTTCACGCTGTCGTTTTTTTGCCCTGTTTCTCTGAAGCCAGTTTGTTTATGGCCTCAGGCAATATCCTGTGCTCTATTTCAAGGACTCTCTTCTGAAGGCTTTCCGGTGTATCGTCCTGATGCACGTCCAGGCTTTCCTGGATGATTATCTCACCGGTATCTATGCCCTCATCCACATAGTGTACCGTCGCTCCGCTTTTCTCATCTCCCGATCCTATGACCCTTTCATGTACATGGATACCGTAGCAATCCTTTCCTCCGTGCTTGGGCAGTAGGGACGGATGGATATTGATTATCCTTCCCTTATAAGGCCGCAGCACTTCAGCCGTCAAAATGGAAAGGTATCCCGCCAGCACCACCAGGTCCGTATCTTTTTCATCCAGAGCCTCTCTCAGAGCTTTCATTCTGGCCTCCCTGTCCGGATAAAGATCTTTGGAGATCACCTTTGCGGGTATACCCGCCTTTGCGGCACGCTCAAGGGCATATGCTCCTTCTTTTGAAGAAATTACCTGTACTATCTTCCCTTCTCTGATACGACCGTCCTCTATTGCGTCTATGATGGCCTGCAGATTGGTACCGCCTCCGCTTACAAGTACGCTTATCCGCATATTTCCACCTTTTCCCCTTCACCGCACGCAACGGTCTTTCCTATGATATATGCCTTCTCGCCGGTGGCCTCCACGGCCTTTCTTACTTTTTCTCCATACTCCTCTTTGACGAAGAACATCATCCCTATACCCATGTTGAATGTCTTGAACATATCGTCTTCCGTAAGTCCGCCGCAATTCTTTATGAGTTCGAACACCGGCGGCACCTCCCAGGTCCCCTTATGTATCTTCACGCCTATCCCCTCCGGCAGGACTCTGGGTATGTTTTCATAGAATCCTCCTCCGGTTATATGCACTATACCGTCGGGCCTGCACACTCCCTTTACGGCTTCGCACTGTCTGGCATATATCTTTGTAGGTCTTATGAGGGCCTCTCCCAAAGTCTCCCCCAACTCCCGGATCTCATCATCGACGCCCATCCCCATTTCATCCAGGAACACTCTCCTTATGAGGGAATATCCGTTGCTGTGGAACCCGCTGGATGCAAGGCCCACTATCACATGTCCCTCTCCGATGTCTGCCCCAGTTATGATATCGTCTCTATCGGCGATGCCTACTGCGAATCCCGCTATATCATATTCGCCGTCTCCGTAAAATCCCGGCATCTCTGCCGTCTCTCCACCGATCAAAGCCATGTTTCCCTGCTTGCAGCCTTCCGCTACTCCGGAGACGATATCGGCGATCTTTTCTCCCGTGACTTTTCCTGTTGCTATATAGTCCAGGAAAAACAAAGGTTCAGCTCCCTGACAAAGTACATCATTGACACACATGGCCACTGCGTCTATCCCTATGGTGTCATGACGGTCCATCATGAATGCCAGCTTGAGTTTGGTCCCGACACCGTCTGTGCCGCTGACCAGCACAGGTTCCTTCATGCCCTCACAGGGCAGCTTGAATATCCCGCCAAAGCTGCCTAGGCCTGTAAGCACGTTTTCATTGAGCGTCTCTTTGACATGTTTTTTCATGAGCTCCACGGCTCTTTGTCCTTCAGCTGTATCTACTCCTGCCGCCTTGTAGGCCTGAGAGCCTTCTTTTATCTTATCCATGATATCCTCCGCGGATCTGATCCGATTTCGTCACTACGCCTTTTCTTTCACTCTTTCAAGCACTGCTCTATAGGTCTCCTCAAGATTCCCCAGATCCCTCCTGAACCTGTCCTTATCCATCTTTTCTCCCGTATCCACATCCCAGAGCCTGCATGTGTCCGGCGATATCTCATCAGCCAGGATTATTTTCCCCGTCTCTCTGTCCCTTCCGAATTCCAGTTTGAAATCTATCAGCCGCAGGTTCGCTTCCAAAAAGAATTTTTTCATTTCCTCGTTCACCGTAAGGGCGTATTTCCTGATCACTTCGATATCCTCTTTGGTGGCGAGCTTCAATGCGAGGGCATGGCTCTCTACCATGAGGGGGTCTCCCAGGTCATCGTTCTTGTATGAAAATTCAAATGTGGGTTCGTCAAAGAGTATCCCTTCCTCGACTCCGTATCTCTTTGCGAACGATCCTGCCGAGACGTTCCTTATTATCACCTCGAGAGGGAGTATGTCTACGGCTCTCACCAGGGTCTCCCTTTCGCTGATCTGTTTCACCAGATGGGTGGGTACTCCCTTTTCTTCCAGTATGCCGAACATTATGTTGCTCATGGTGTTGTTCACAGCGCCCTTCCCGGCGATCTGCCCCTTTTTCTGTCCGTTGAACGCAGTGGCGTCATCCTTGTAGTCGACTATGAGTTCATAGGGGTCCTCCGTCCTGTATACCTTTTTCGCTTTTCCCTCGTATATCATTTCTTTCTTTTCCATCTTACTTCTCCTTTGTTATCATGCAAATATCTCTTCTGTTCCAGTATCTTCTTCTATCATCCCTATTTGTTCCCGTTCCTGAATTCCTCGTCTATGGCCGCAATATCCGCTGCCATCTGGAATTTATAATCTGTCATTTCCTCGCGCAGCTGCGGATACTTTATACTCAGCATCTGCACCGCCAAAAGCCCCGCGTTTTCCGCACCGTTTATGGCTACTGTGGCTACGGGGACTCCCTTGGGCATCTGTACCGTCGAAAGAAGGGAATCCATGCCGTCCATGGTGCTCGATTTGATGGGTATGCCTATGACCGGCAAAGGGGTGGTAGCCGCCAATACTCCTGCCAGATGAGCCGCTTTTCCTGCTGCCGCGATTATAACTTCGAATCCGTCCTCTTCGGCGTTTGCGGCGAAAGCCTCTGCCGTCCTCGGCGTCCGATGTGCGGATATGATCCTCGTTTCATATTCCACTCCGAATTTATCCAATATCTCCTCACATTTTTCCACTACGGGATAATCGCTTTTCGATCCCATGACTATTCCGACTTTCATCTTATACCTCCTGTGTCTCCTTCCAGAGCAGTTTCCTTTTTACATCGGCTTGCGACCTATTTGAAATATGCTACGCCCGACCGGAATATCTTCTGGTCATGATCCCCTTCCACGTTCCTGTAAAGGTCGGCGCCTTTTCTTTCCGAATGGCCCATCTTTCCCAGGACTCTTCCGTCGGGAGATGTTATGGCTTCTATAGCCATCACCGAGTGATTAGGATTGTATCTTATATCCATGGCCGGACATCCTTCCCTGTCGACATACTGTGCCGCTATCTGTCCGCCTTTTTTCATCATTTCCAATACAGGATCCCCTGCGATAAAGTTTCCTTCACCGTGAGATATGGGAAGGCTGTATATATCCCCCACTTCACATCCGTAGAGCCAGGGTGAGAGGGTGGATGCTATCCTGGTCCTCACTATGGTGGATTGATGTCTGCCGATCTTGTTATATGTCAGAGTGGGGCTGTCCTCGGTGCCGTCCACTATTTTTCCGTAAGGCACCAATCCCAGTTTTACCAGAGCCTGGAATCCGTTACATATGCCCAGCATCAGTCCGTCCCTCTTTTCAAGGAGCTCCTCCACCGCATCGCTGATGGCGGGATTCCTGAATATGGCCGTTATGAATTTGGCCGATCCGTCCGGTTCGTCACCGCCCGAGAATCCTCCCGGAAGCATTATTATCTGACTGCCCCTTATTTTTTTCTCAAGCTCTCTTATGGATCCACGAAGAGCTTCTCCGGTCATGTTCCTTATGATGTGTATATCCGTTTGGGCTCCGGCCTCTTCAAAAGCCCTTGCCGAGTCCACCTCGCAGTTAGTTCCGGGGAAGGTAGGTATCAACACTCTGGGAGCGGGAACCGTAAGTGCGGGACCGCTGTATTTTTTCACCTTTCCTTCGAAGGGAGGAGCCGTCTCCGTGATCCCTTCCTGCTTATCCCTAAAATCTTCCGTCCTTACCGGGAACACGTTTTCCAGAGGCGCTTCCCATCTTTTGATCAGATCGTTGAGGCTTATCTTTTTCTCCAGGCCGCCGCTGACCACCTTGAAGCTGCCCTGATCGTTGGTCTTCCCTATGACCTTTATATCCACATCGCCAAAGAGTTCTTCAGGTCCTTCCTTCTTTCCGATCTCTAAGATCAGTCCGCCGTAAAAGGCTTTCCCGGGGTTCAGCCCATCCATCTTATCCAGGCATACTCCTATCCTGTTTCCGGCTGCCATCTTAACTGCCGCCATGAATATGCCGCCCTTTCCTATAGGGGAGGCCGCCAGGATCTTTCCGTCCTGTATGAGATCATATACCTTGTCCATGGTCCGCCTGTATTTTTCGAAATCCATGATGCCCCTGTCATCATATTCCGGCACCAGGGCCACTATCCTGCTGCCGGCTTTTTTGAATTCGGGAGATATGATCTTATCCGCATCTTCCACGCACACTGCAAAGGAGATCAATGCCGGCGGTACGTTTATGTCCACGAAGGTCCCCGACATGGAATCCTTACCGCCTATGGACGGTATCTCGAGTTCCTTTTGTACTTTGAGTCCGCCAAGGAGAGCCGCCATGGGTTTGCCCCAGCTTTCATCCTTCGTCAGCTTTTCAAAATATTCCTGGAATGTGAGCCTTATCTTTCTGATATCGCCCCCCATGGCCCCTATCTTCGTTACGGAATCCACTACGGCATACATGGCTCCGTGGTAAGGGCTCACCTTTGCCAGCTGGGGATCGAACCCGTAAGCCATCATAGTGGCCGTCTTCGCCTCGCCGCAGGTCACCGGCAGTTTCGCTGCCATTCCCGCTGCAGGGGTCAGCTGATTTTTCCCTCCCAGGGGCATAAGGACAGTTCCTGCCCCTATGGTGCTGTCAAATCTGTCTATGAGACCTTTCTTCGAGCAGCAGTTTATATCGTTCAAATAATCCTCCACATTGGGGTAAGGCTTTATATCGTCGGGAGAACCCTGGCCTTTGACTTTCACCGTGGCTCTTTGGGTAGCCCCGTTGGTATCCAGGAATTCTCTGGAGAGATCCAGTATCTTGTCTCCTCTCCAATACATCCTGACCCTTCCGCTGTCAGTCACTTTTGCCACCTCTGTGGCCTCCAGGTTCTCCATATTTGCATATGATATGAATTCGTCTTTTTTGTCTTTATCCACCACTACGGCCATCCTCTCCTGGGATTCGGATATGGCCAGTTCCGTGCCGTCGAGACCTTCATATTTTTTCGGTACTTTATCCAGCTCTATATCAAGGCTGCCGGCGAGCTCTCCTATTGCCACGCTCACACCTCCGGCGCCGAAGTCGTTACATCGCTTTATGAGGACCGCCGCTTCTTTTTTGCGGAAAAGTCTCTGCAGGCTCCTCTCTATAGGCGGATTCCCCTTTTGCACCTCCGCTCCGCAGGTGTTGATGCTTTCCTCCGTATGTTCTTTGGACGATCCTGTGGCGCCGCCGCAACCATCTCTGCCGGTCCTGCCTCCTACGAGCAGTACCACGTCGCCCGGTTCGGGTCTTTTCCTTATAACATGATCCGCCGGTGCCGCTCCTATGACCGCACCTACTTCCATGCGTTTGGCCACATAGTCGGGATCATATACTTCATCCACCAGTCCTGTAGCAAGACCGATCTGGTTGCCGTAAGAACTGTATCCCAAAGCAGCCTCCCTGGTGATCTTTCTCTGGGGCAGTTTCCCTGCCAGAGTGTCCTCTATTTTCTGTCTGGGATCACCGCTCCCCGTCACCCTCATTGCCTGATATACATACACTCTGCCGGAAAGAGGGTCTCTGATAGCTCCGCCCAGACAGGTGGCTGCACCGCCAAAAGGCTCGATTTCAGTGGGGTGATTATGAGTCTCGTTCTTGAACATCACCAGCCAATCTTCTGTTCTGTCATCTATCTTAGCCTTCACCTTTATGGAACATGCATTTATTTCCTCTGACTCATCTATGTCCGGGGCCTTTCCCTGCTTCTTCAAATATTTCGCTCCTATACAGGCCATATCCATCAGATTTATGTCTTTAGGCTTGTCGCCGTACACCGCTTTCCTCATCTCCATATATTCACTGAAAGCTTCCTGCACCAGCCGGCCGTAGTCGCTGTCTTCGAAATATATGTCCGTGAGCTTGGTATTGAAAGTGGTATGCCTGCAGTGGTCGGACCAATATGTGTCTATGACTTTGAGTTCCGTCAAAGTAGGCTGTCTTTTTTCGTCATCTTTATAGTATTTATGGATGTGGAGCAGATCGTCCCTGCTCATGGCGAAGCCCATCTCCTCCCGGAACTTCTCCAGAGCCTCTTCATCCATATCCGTAAATCCCTCTATGCGGGGAACATCAGCCGGCTCGCTCGTATCCATCTCCAGAGTCTCAGGCTTTTCGGTCCCGGCCAGCTGTGAATCCACCGGATTTGTCACATAGCTTTTTATCTTTTCCACGTCAGCTCCATCTATGTCCCCTTCCAGGACATATACTCTGGCGAACCTCACCCTGACCTGATCCACGTCCGGATTCATGAGCCTTATACACTGGGCCGCGCTGTCCGCTCTCTGGTCGTACTGCCCGGGCAGATACTCGACGGCAAAAAAATCAGCTGCACTGATATCATCCGGCAGCTCTTCATCATACACTTCATCTATGGCAGGTTCGGCAAACACCGTGTACCTGGCCTGCTCATATATGTCTTCATCTATGCCCTCTACGTCATATCTGTTGATTATCCTCAACCCCTGCAGGCCTGCGGGATCGAGGCTCATTTTGATATCGCTGAGGAGGCCTGCGGCCTCTACGGCAAAGGAAGGCTTTTTCTCTACAAATATCCTTCTGACCATGGGTCTGTCCTTTCTCGGATTTCCCGGAATTCCAATAGTTCCAGCGTTTTTTCAGCGGATCTTGCCGCGAATTATTCGTGTTTTTCCCGCTTTTCCCCTTCACACTAAAGGAGTTTAGCATATTTTATACGATAAAATCGAGGTTTCAAAAGAAAAAATAAAAAATAGTTCGTAATATTACGAACTATTTTCGTCAACGATACACGGCCATACGGTTATTGACTCCGAGCCGTACATATGCGGTTTTTAGAAATATATCGCGTCGTCGTACATGACCGTGGTGGTCGCCACTCCTACGATCACGACCAATATGATATACAGCACCAGCAAGATCAGGTAGATTATGAAGGCCACGAAGCCCGCCCTGTTCCACGTTTCCTGGCTTTTGATCAGTTCCTGGGGCGTCTGATAGCGGCCCGATTCCCACAGCCATTTGTTCCCCTTTGCCCCGCATACGAATATCCAAACGATATTGAAAAGCGGTATTAGACACAGTAGAGGCAAGTATACTTTATGTCCTATCCCCCACAATATGTTCATGGCGAATGCTCCCCAGTTCCATTTTTTCAGTTCCGGCGGTATCATCCCGGCCTGAGGAGGTGTATAGTATGTCTGCTGCCCCTGTTGTCCCATACCCGGATCCTGATAGCTGTATCCGTTCTGCCTGCTTTGATCGTTTTGATTGTTATCCATGTTTTCCCCTCCTTATTACAAATCACATCTCACTATATTTCAAAAGACACTATCTCCGACCCATCGCCGTTATTATATATTATCTTCACGGTCACATCCAGCCCGGATCCTTCCTCCAGAGTCTCTTTCATCGGCTCGAATCCGTTTTCCAGGGTGTCCTCATATCCTTCCAGATTCATCTTTATCTGGGATACCTGGTCTGCCGAGTATGTTTCCTTATATGTGTATATGTAGCTGAGAGTGTTCCCCTCCACAGAAATATCCGTTTCCATCATCCCGATGCTTTCGCTCTGCTCTTTTTGTTCCTGTATCATGTTGTAGACGTCTTCGTTTTCAGATACATACTGAGCCAGATTCTCCGGTCCTCCACAGCCCGTCAACCCTACAGACAGCGTTATGACCAACGCTAACAGAAAAGCCGAATGCTTTTTTCTCTTACGTGTTTCCATATCAATATACCTCTCATTCTTTCGTATAGCGGAACTTTCCGGCCATCATTATCTCTGTAAGGCCGTTGCATATGTCCGCACCTGCATCTGCAACTGTCATCCCTCTGTTGCTTACACGGTGATTATACCATACTCCCGTCTGTTGTATATAGAAGAGACACATTTTATATATCATCCTTTCTCTCAGTTTTCACGGCCCGGGAAATTTATTTCCATTTTTTTGGAAATTTTTCTGTATTTTTTCTCCAGGCTGTGATACAATCGCCTCACACAGGGGAAACTGCATAGTGACCGGACATATACGCAGCCGCGTATATTCCCATCAGGGAGGAAAAGAGAGCTCTTTTCCTTTTTTGTTTGCTGTTTTTAAGCAGACGATCGGGAAAGGAAAATTCGATGATACAAAATCAGGAAGTAGCAAAACAAGAGAGGTAAGAAAAATGAAAAAACTCAACCATATATCCTTACGCATGGCGCTGTGTGTCTCTCTGATCCTCTGTGTCTTTCTCATGACGGCCGATATCTCTCACGGTATACCTTCAAATCTGTTGCGGGGATTCGAACAGGGGGACACTGCCGTATACAAGCACAGCGGATATCTGAAAGGATCAGACGGGAAATATTACACCGGCCAGATCAATAACAGCAAACGCTACGCTTACGGCATATTCGACAGGAAAGAAAATGTGGTACGCCGGCTGTATTGTGTGGATCGCACGAAGCTGAATCCCTCATCCGGGTCCGACAGATATACCGCCCGGGGGATAGGTGCCCTCAGCGATCTTTCCGAGGGTCAAAAATCCGGCATAATGGCCGCCCTCCTCTACGGCCGCCAGCTAGGCTTCGGAGAGGGAAAGCTGGAGGAGGTCCTGGGCATCACCCGGGGCAACGGTGACGACTGGTGGATAGCCACCCAGTCCATAATCTGGGAATTCTCCGGCGGTTACAGGTCGGGGCCCGCTTCCATCCCCAAAAACGTCGGCCCCAATAACCTGGGCACCAGAGCTGCCGAGGGGAAAAGCAAAAATTTCATGTACAACTATGTGAAGGGCCGACCAGCAGAAGCCATATATTTTGCCATGCTGGAGAAAATAAGGGACCATAGGAAAATACCCTCTTTCACCGCCAAATACGAAGACCGCGCCCGGAACAAGATCATATACATGGAAAAATGTGATGACGGAGTATGGCGCAGTATCGACCCGGACTATGCAGTCTCCATGACTTTAGAAGAGCGGGCGGCTGCAAGGCAGGACCCCGACTATCACACCATCACAGACAGGAACAGCATAGGCTCGGAAATTTTTGTCCCTGACAGCAACGACGGAAAAAACGAAAACTATAAATTCATAAAAACGGGAGAGAACACCTATGTCCTGGAATTCTACGGAACAGATCTCCCCGATCCCGCCCGCCGTGTGAAAAAAGATAACGTAGTGGAAACTGACAAGAACAGTCTGCTGATCTGGACCAAATCCGGATACCAGCCTCTGGCCATGGGTGCCTATGATGATGTAGAATCGTTTTTTACCATGGAGGAGCTGTCGGAGGATGGAACGATCCCCATTCCCCCGGAACCGGGAGAGCCTCAGGAACTTCCGCCTCCTCCCGAGCCGGAGCTTCCTTCTTTTGAACTCTCCGTGGAAAAGACAGACAAGAACCCCGGCTGGGACAGCTCCTCCGGCACCTCCCACACCCCTATGGGAGAAGCCGGCCTCGATTCTGTAATAGGACTGTTCATCGATGACTCCCTTTACGACGAAGCTGCTCTGGATATATACGGTCACCAAAACGAGCCTTTCTTTTTCATGCCCTGGGGATCCCTGAGCGAACTCGACCTTGAAGAAAGCACCTATGAGGGCACAGACGGGGACGGTAATATCATCACATACACCAGACATACATATACCGGAACGAGATCTGTAAAGACAGAGGAAACTTCCGTTCCTTCGGGCAGGCACACCGAATCGGCCTCCGGCACAGGCAACGGCACCAGGGATCACGGCACCATTACATACCAGGCGGTGTGCACCAACGAACCGGGCAATGAAGGTCCCCGGTACAACATCACATATAAAGGGGAGAACGGCAATGTCACGACCGTCAACAACGGTGGATCCGTAGACCCCGGGACTCCCTTCGTAATGTATGGTGCCGTCGGGAGCAATGCATATGTCAATGACAATTACCGCGGGACTCTGCAGATAATCAAGACCAAAGATGACCGGGATCCCTTCACCGAAAAAAACCAGGACGAAGGAGTGAAGGATTTCTCCCTGTCCTCCCGCTGGACGGTGAAACTGGTCGACGGCGGCTATGAGGACTGCCCCTATGTGAGAGTGGTGAGGGCCTCTCCCGGCAGTCCGGGCTATGACGAATCCGCCAGCACATACCGGGCCACCCGTGACGATTCAGGAACCTGTGCAGATGAAGATGCTCCTCTGGTCCCTTCCTCCTACGGTCAGATCAAAATACTCGATCTCCCTTACGGCACTTATGAGGTTCGGGAGATCCTCGCCGATGATCCGGGTTATGTCCTAGAGACCTTCTATGTGACTGTATCCGCTCATGGCCAGCTCATTTCGAAGGAGGTGAACAACAGGGCCATATCCAACAAGATCAAATTGATCAAAACTAATTCACAGACCGGAAAGCCTGTACGATGGGACGGTGAAAGGACCGCCTTCAGGATCAGATATAAAGGGGATCCCGATCTGGCCGATCCCACATCCGCACCGAATTACGACAGATTTCTCCCCAATGGCAGCGGCTACTCCGATGAGAACGGGAACTATGTTTTCTATGCCGATAAAAACGGTGAGATCGTACTTCCCTATGAAATAGAATACGGCATATACGAATTGCAGGAGCTTACTGTGCCGGAGGGCTACTATGTGGGAAGGTATGATGATGAGGGGATCGGCACCGTTGCCCATATGGGGGACCTGGTGATAAAGGATCACAGGGGACAGATGGTCACTCCTCCCGCCTCTTTTACAGAAAGCGTTTGTGTCGCCGATGAAAACGGAGATCCGGTAACAGAGTTCGACGGCAACAGCGAAACCACATATAACACATACAGCTTTACAGTTACGGAACAGGATGTCCACATAGACGGGAACGACTATGTCACGTACTATGCCAACATAGACATCCCCAACGATCCGGTCCGGGGTAGACTCCGCCTCATGAAAACGGGAGAGTTCCTCGCCGGATGGATGCCTCCCGCCGGCACCGAAGACGGCTTGTGGACTCCCCTTTGGGCTCCCGGCCCTCTCTCTGATGCACGTTTCGAAATATATGCAGCCGGCGACATCATAGAAAACGACGGCACCCCCTCCGTGGCTCCGTATTTTTCCCATAACGACACACCTGTGGAGCTCTCCCCCATCTCCCGTGATCATTCTTTGGCTGCTGATCCGAAACAGACGGAGGAGATCGTTTTGCCGGGCGGCGATATCATAAAAAGGCAGCAGGGCAGGAGCATCTCCCCGGACAATAAAGTGGTTACGGAATACATTACGGGCGGCATCTCCGGTGCCCGCTGTAAGCAAACTTTTGTCGTGAGGGATGAGGAGAAAAAAATAAGTTACAGATATGCTGCAGAGTATCACATGGTCAACAGTGCCGACGGTCTCAGCTACACCGATGTGCATATAAAAAAGGTATCGGTGGCGGACGACTATGTGCCGGAGATCGGGACCACCCTGCCGCAACTCTCCTCCGGCGGCAATGACCTAGACTTTGTGACCATGACATATGACGGCGGAAACATGGTGGAGATGATCCCTCTGGAGAACGTCTCTGCCGACCCGGAAGAAGGCCCTTCCGGCATATATTCCGGCTACGATGATTCCGCCGTAGATGTCGAAACAGTGGCCCCGAAAGAAGGCGATATAGTGGTCATAAATGATCCGGAGGAGGAAACGCCCGGGGGACTTCACGAGGACGGAACCGGACGAAAGATAGTTTTCCCCTCATCATGGGACCGGGCTGAAGATCCTCATACCGGACAGCCCCACGCCGATAAATACATGGCAGAGAAAGACAGAGAATACCGCATACTGGTGCTGGACAAGGACGGAAAGGGACGCTGGATATCCTGCGACGAAAAAGGGGTTTTTCATATTTCATACATACAGGAGTATTCTTTCTCTCTTATCCGGCACGACGAAAGCCCCGACGGGTTCCTATTTGAATGGGATGATGTCCTCTCCATGGAAAGCGCTTTAGATCCCGAAGATGACTCAGCCATTACTGTAATATCCTCACCCCGGGAAAGCAAAGACGATATTTATACATCTCCATCATACAGTCATGAGATCTCAACAGATCCGGATATGCCCGGAAAAAAGAGAATGATTTTTACCGGCACGTCCGATAATGAGGCTCCCGTATATTTCGAGACCCGTGACGGTATCAGGACATATATGACATTCTCAGGCGGGTCGAGCCATACGACCCTCATGGTCCCGCAAAGCAGTCTCAAAGTCTTTGATAAAGCCTTCCCCGTTATAGATTACGGCTCAGGTGAAAACTTCCAAATGGGCGAATCCACAGGGGAGACGACCGTGTCCTGGTCCGATTGTATCGATCCTGCCGTAGGGAAATTTGAAAAAGTTTTCGATGCCCGCAATTATATCAGGGCAAAGCGTGTAGAGATCACTCCCGACGATGATGAAGTCCGTTATGTGATCGAAATGGCCAGCAACAAACAAAACTCCGATGACGGTTTTGTCATAACTTATCCCGATGGAGGTACATGTGCACCTACAGTGGGAGCAGACGGAGAAAATGCCGTCCTTACTTTTGAAAGTCCTGCGGCCACCATGGTATATCCGGCAGGCAAGCCGGTGGAGACCATACATACCGGAGATGACGGAGTCGCCCTTTCTTCTCTCCTGCCCCTGGGAGACTACTGGGTGAGGGAAACGGCTTCCACAGCCGGCCATGTGAACTCGGGAGCATGGAAAAAATTTACCCTCTCCTACGAGGATCAGTACACACCTTTGGTATGGGATGGAGTCGAATATGAGAACGAGGCAATAAATCTCTGCCTGAACATCGAAAAACTTTTTGAGACCGGATACGGAAGCGGGAAATACGGCCCCGGCAACGGAGCACTGTTCGGTGTATATGCCGGTGAGGACATAGGCGACGATACGGGCGAAAACAACGACGATACCGTTTCCCTCTTACCTGAAGGAAGCCCGGTGGCTGAAGGTCAGGTGACCGACGGCACACTGCTGATAAAAACTAAACTTCCGCCCGGGAAATACTATATCGAAGAAATATCTCCTCCTGACGGCTATGAAAGAGATAGGGGCAAATATTACTTCGATGTGACCGATCCTGTCGTCGCAGGAAAAATATCTTTCGACGACAGCTCCCAAGGCCTTTCCGGGTCTGTTTACCACACAGGGGATGACAGCCTCATGCTGGACATGGATCTTCTGTGCAGATATCCTCCTTCAACTGTCCGCATAGGAAACAAAGAATATCTGACAGATCAGGACTCCTCCGATGACAGAGTCTCCGTAAAAGTATTAGACGGCAGGACTAATTTTCTGGTAAAGGTCTGCAAAGGAGAAAGTGTTGAGGTTGCTCCCCAGGAGGACTCCTCTATATTACTCACCTGCTACGGCCGCAGATATGACGCTACATTCACGGGCTTCGATAGGGAAATGATGGATGAGCATATTTTCACTTCCCCTTTCTTCGAGGTGACGGAGGACGAAGGCCAAGGTACTCTTTCACTGGAGTTCGTACCCCGCGTTTCCCATACTGGTTTTTATTCCGCTGTTGCCTATCCATATATATCCGCAGAAAACGATGATTCTCACGATCACGAAAACAGTCACCCGGAAAATCATGAGACTCTCATCCTGAGATCTCCGCTGAGCGACTGTCGTATCAAGGCAGTGCTCGATAAAGTACGCCATCGAATCTCAGTGGAGCCGGAAGGTGATGTGATGAAAATCTGCAGCAGCGATACGGATCTTTCCACATATGAAGATCTCCTGCTGGATCCCTCTTCCGCTCCTGTAACGGTGAAGTTTGGAGACGGCACATCCTTCAGCATCTCCATGGGCGAAAACTGTATGGTATATATGGACTGTCGGGGCCTGACCGACGGCGACGTCCGTCTCGCAGATCTATTTACAGTCACGGGGAATGATGACATCCCGGGAGAAGTGATCGTCAGGAACGTCAAGGCTGAGACATATGTGCGTAACAGCACCGATTCAAATATGCTGGAAGTGGACGTAAAGGGCATAAAGAACAGAAAACTTCCCGATGTACCTGATATCCCCTACATTCCCCCGACTCCTGAAGATCCTGTCATTCCGGACGAACCCGATGTACCCGATGAGCCGGATGGACCTGACGTCCCCGACGAACCTGTGCTTTCCGATAAAAAAGGCAGTCTGATCATCCGCAAAGTAGACAGCGAAACCGCGGCGCCTCTTGCCGGAGCCCGGTTCGTAATAAGTGACGACGAAGGGGATGTGATCCACCGGGGCCTTACATCCCAAAACGGCCTCATCCGGATTCATGGCCTTGAACCCGGTCTGTACCACTACAGGGAAACGAAAGCTCCCGAGGGCTATGTGAAAGACCGGGAGATCTACAGTTTTATGATCACCGCCCATGAGGGGACCGGGGATGTGGTAGAGATACAGGCAGGCAATGAGAAGACGCCTGCAGAGAACGGGACACGTATCCTTGGCCCCGTATCTCCTAAAACCGGCGACGACCGGTTCCCCGTGATGGCCTTCCTATTCCTTGCGGTCTCTGCTCTCATCATGACATATATCATCAGCCGGAGGAATGACCGTAGCTGATGATGATACTTATTCCTGAACATATTTTGGGGAGGCGGCGAGTTCCACCTCCCTTTCCTGCCACTATCTGTTCTCTTTCGTAAAAACGGTTTACACTTTTTTAAGCTTGCCTTAGTATATTCATTGGAAACAAAATTGGATCCGGAGTCCCCGGAGTTCCGGATACGATACCGTCATATGGGAGTCCGCATAGTATGATAGCTTTATTTTTGATACCGATATATATCGCTGCAAACATATACATATACGCCAAGTTCCTCAAGTGGACACGGGCCTGTCACGGATTTTGCCACACAAAAACTTTCAGGACATTATCCATGACTGTCTACGGGATCCTGGCTTTGAGTCCTGCCCTTGCTTTCCTGTTTGATGAAGGGACGAAGATACAGCGTATATTACAGGTCATGAGCAACTTTTGGGTAGGTGTCTTCTTATATATAGCCATGGCTCTCGCAGTATGTCTGTTGGTAGGGTTCCTTCTGCGCAGATTCAACATAGTTGACAGAGAAACACAAAACAGCAGAAAATATATCGCCACCACCGGGGCCGTTATCATGATTTTTGTGGTCACCGTAAGCTCCTGGGGCCTTTATAACAGCAAAAATATACATGTGAATGACTATGACGTGGAAATCGACAAATCTGTTGCCGGAATGGATGATATGCGTATAGTTCTGGTTGCCGATTGTCATCTGGGATACAATATGGGTATCGGAAAAGTAAGGGATATGGTGGATGAAATAAATGATCTTGAACCCGATCTGGTGTGTTTTGCAGGGGATATATTCAACAACGATTTCGATGCTATAGATCATCCGAAAAAAACTGCCGAAGCGCTGCGGTCTATCGACAGCACCTATGGAACATATGCATGCTACGGCAACCATGATGTTTCAGAGACCATAATAGTAGGATTCACTTTCAACTGGGGCAACACGGGAGACGACCGTCCTGTCAGCGACCCCCGTATGGACCGGCTCCTTGAGGACGGAGACGTGACACTGCTGCAGGATCAGGTGGTGAACATAGACGACAAGTTTTACCTTGGCGGCCGACTGGATGCCGCAAATCCCGGCAGAGTCTCCGGTGTACGAAAAACGGAAAGCCAAATGACTGACGGTTTGGATATGTCCAAACCGGTGATAATGATGGATCATCAGCCTACTTCCGAGGCCCTTCACGGTCTGTCCGCCGCCGGAGTGGACCTGGACCTCAGCGGCCACACCCATGGCGGCCAGTTTTTCCCCATGAACATAAGTGCGAAGATCATGTGGGAAAATGCTGCCGGTATGATCAAAATAGGCGGCATGACATCTGTGGTCACTTCCGGCGTGGGCGTCTACGGCCCTGACATGCGCGTGTGCAGCAAAAGCGAGATCTGCTGTATAGATGTTACGTTCTCTTAGGCAGAGAATCTATCCAGGATCTCGTCTATCATCTCCTTGCACCTGAGATCACGGAGCCATTCCTCCGGTATAGCATCATAACCGTATGTCATGCCTGCCAAAGCACCTGCGACTGCTCCTATACAGTCCGTATCATCTCCCAGATTCACGGCCTTTATGAGACAATCCCTAAAGTTATCGCTGTTCAGGAAAGCCCATAGACCGGCTTTTATGGTATCCACTACATAGGTGCCGCATCTTACGTCACTTTCCGGTTTGTCGGCAAACTTTTTCAGATCCCTCAATTCATCGAATCTCGGTACGAACGCTTTCAGATCTTCCTGCCCTTCATAATAGGCAAAAGTTCTTTCCAGAGCGCTTTCGATATCCTTTCCCCGAAGTATGTTGTCGGCAATGGACACCATGGCTCCACAGGCTATACGGCTTATGGGATGACCGTGAGTCAGACTGCTCACCTTGTGGACAACGTCCAGGACTTCATCCCACTGATCGTCTCCTATAGGTGAAAAATAATATGCAAGAGGAAGTATCCTGGTAAGGGATCCGTTCCCGTTGGCCCGCTCGTCGGTCCCGCCGCAAGCTATAGCATCTCTTCCGCTTTTTTTAAGGAGTATGGCCTTTTGTGTAGCATGTCCCACGTCAAATGCCTGGCCCGCTGCCGAAAAAGCTCCTTCATCGAACCACCTGCAGAAATTGTTCATTATATCCTCATAATCCACGGCTGCGGCAAGGGAAACGTTATCGGTCTTTCCCTCTTCCATGCATTTTTCCTTTGAGCGGCTGAGGCTCTCTGTGAGACACAGAGCCAGGCTGGTATTGTCAGACCATGTCCCTGCCGGAACATCATAGGTCCCATATCCCTCCATCTCAGTCACCGGATCCTTGACAAGATCCTCCCTGTTACAGAATTCAACAGGGGTCCCCAGCGCATCTCCTATCGCCAGTCCGTACATGCCGTTTCTTATGCTTCTGTCCATGATATCCCTCCATGATACGAATAAAATATACCTGCGCTTTCAGTATAGCACAGGCATATCAAGTATCAATACAACTCCAAAAATTTTCATCATTTCATGCGCTTCTGTTTCACCTTATGATCTATCACATGGCGCTTTGCAAGCTCCTCTGTCACGTCCTTTATCTCGATATCCATTTCCACCATCATGACCATAAGATGATATATGAGATCAGCCATTTCATAAACGGCTTCTTCCCTGTCCTTCTTGGCTCCGCCGATTATGACCTCGGTACTTTCCTCTCCGACTTTTTTCAGTATTTTATCCATGCCTTCGTTGAAGAGATAGGTGGTATAACTTCCTTCTTTAGGTCGATCTTTTCTCCCTTTTATGAGTCGGTAAAGCCCTTCGTAGGAAAAATCCGCCCCGTCGCCCTCAGTGTGGATCCGGTTGAAAAAACAGCTCTCCGCTCCCGTATGGCAGGCGGGGCCTTCCTTTATGACATCCACCACAAGAGCATCCTTATCACAGTCCGCAGTGACGGAGACTACCTTTTGCCTGTTGCCCGAAGTCTCACCCTTTCGCCAAAGTTCCTGTCTGCTCCTGGACCAAAAGCAAGTGTACCCTTCTCTCAATGTTATGTCCAGGCTTTCCTCATTCATGTAGGCCAGAGTAAGCACCTCTTTGGTATAATGATCCTGTACTATAGCCGGGACCAGCCCGTTCCCGTCGAATTTTATGTCCGCTTTTTCTATCGTTCCGTTCATGATATTTCTTCCTTGTTTCCTTACACCCGCATTTCCACTTTCTTTTCCTGCAGATATTCCTTCAAATCTTTTATCCTCAGCTCGCCGGTATGGAAAATGCCTGCGGCAAGTCCCGCATCTATCCCTTTATGTGTGAACAGTTCAGCGAAGTCCTCCTTACATCCGGCCCCGCCTGAAGCGATTATGGGAACGTTCACCTTTTCAGCGATGGCATCGAGCATATCGAGATCGAAACCGCCTCTGACGCCATCGGTATCTATGCTGTTGACGACCAGTTCGCCGGCGCCTCTTTCCACTCCTTCCACAGCCCAGCTGATGGCTTCTATGGGAGTTTCCTTCCTTCCCCCCATGGTGAAGACTTTGAACGCTCCATCTACTCTTTTCACATCCATGGAAAGGACCACACACTGACTTCCGTATTTTCTGGCGGCCTTTTCGATTATCTCAGGATCCTTTATGGCTCCGCTGTTCACGCTTACCTTATCCGCCCCACATTTCAGGACTCTTTCAAAATCCTCTAAAGTCTGTATAGCTCCCCCTACAGTCAGAGGGATGAATATCTGAGATGCGACTTTCACCAGCACATCATCGAAAAGTTTTCTCTTCTCCACGCTGGCGGTTATATCGTAAAATACCAGCTCATCCGCCCCTTCATTGTTGTATCTCTGCGCCATCTCCACAGGATCTGCTATATCCTTCACGTTTTCGAAGTTGACGCCTTTCACCACCATGCCGTCACGAATGTCCAGACACGGTATTATCCTTTTGCTTATCATATATCCAGCCTCTTACGTACCCTTTGTTCCTTCTTGTTTTACTCCCGGCTCTATATCTGCCGGCTCGTCTTTTCAATGTATCCCGGCCGGCGCCTTTCTGCCTGCCAGTTCAATGCATCTGGCCAGATCCATGTCTCCCGTGTAAAGAGCTTTTCCGATAATAGCTCCGTCTACCAGATCCTGAAGCTCCGTGATCTCTCTCTCGTACATGATACCGCCGGCAGCGATGACGTTTATGTCGTAATCCCTCAGCTTTTTATAGGCTCCTATATTGGTGCCCTCCATAGCCCCGTCTTTTGTGATGTCCGTATATATGATGGTTTTGACACCTATGGAAATGAGGTATTCGATGAATTCCTTGTCATCCTTGTCGGTGATCGTCTTCCATCCGTGTATGGCCACCTTGCCGTCCTTCACATCCACTCCCACGGCTATCTTCTCTCCGTACAGCTTTACCATCTTTTCAAGGAATTCAGGCTGCTCCACGGCGGCTGAACCCAGGATGACTCTGTCCACACCTGCTTCCAGATAAAGTCTTATCCTTTCCTCATCCCTTATGCCTCCGCCCACTTGGATGAACATGTCCGTCTCATTGGCTATTTTTTTTATGGTCTCGAAATTCACCAGTTTTCCGTCTTTTGCTCCGTCAAGATCCACCATGTGCAGGTGATCCGCCCCGGCCTCTTTGAATTTCTTCGCTATTTCCGCAGGATCTTCGCTGTACACGGTCACCTTGTCGAAATCACCCTGCACCAGCCTTACCACCTTGCCGTCTTTGACATCTATTGCGGGGAAAAGTTTCATAGTATGCTCCTTTCGTTTCTCATATTTCATTGAATGCTCTCAATATATCCAAGCCTACAGGTCCGCTTTTTTCCGGATGGAACTGGGTCCCGTAGACATTTTTGTTCCTTACTGCCGCCGTTACGGTTATACCGTATTCCGCTGTAGCGATAAGGGCTTCGTCACAGTTTTTTCCGTAGAAGCTGTGTACGAAATATACGCTGCTCCCCTCCTTCGTATTTTTGAAAATTGGAGCTTCCTTCGTGAATCGCAGTTTGTTCCATCCCATGTGCGGGACCTTCAACCCCGAATCCGCCGGCAGATCCTCCTGTATGGATGCTACCTGCCCTTTTATGAGACCCAGGCCTTCACAGCGTCCGAATTCAAGGCTTTCCTCAAACAGCAGCTGCATGCCCAGACATATCCCTAAAAGCGGCTTGCCTTTTTCCGCTTCCGAAACCACCAGCCGGTCCATGCCGGTCTCTCTCAGCTTTTCCCTGGCATCTCCAAATGCGCCCACTCCCGGCAAAATGATTTTCCGGGCCTTTTCGATCTCTTCTCTGTCACCGGTCACCTTTGCTTCGGCTCCTATGAAATTCAGCGATGCCTGCAGGGAAAAAAGGTTCCCCACTCCGTAATCTATTATGGCTATCATTTATAAGATATCTCCTCTGTAGTTTTTTATCGGATCTCTCCGCTTCTGTCTCATGCTATAGTCCCATATGGCCTTTCACTCTGTACCCCACTTTTACCGGCGGCCGCGCGAAAGTCCTCTGGGATATCCTAAAGGCTACCCTTGGTGGAAGGCACTCTGTTCCCCGCCTCAGGGTCTATGGCACAGGCCTTTCTCAGTGCCCTACCCAGTCCTTTGAATACCGCCTCTATTATGTGGTGGGTGTTTTTGCCTGCAAACATCCTCACATGGAGGGTAAGCCCCATCTCTCTCGAAAAGGCCGTCAGGAACTCTTCCACCAACTCGGTATCGAAAGTCCCCACTTTAGGTTTGGGCATATCCACGGAAAAATCCAGGAAACTCCTGCCGCTTATATCCAGCGAAGTCAGCACCAGTGCCTCATCCATGGGGAGCATCTGGGAGCCGTACCTGCATATGCCTGCTTTATCTCCCAGGGCTTCCTTGAAAGCCCTGCCCAAAACTATGCCTATATCCTCACAGCTGTGATGATCATCCACCTGTATATCCCCCGCGCATTTCAGCGCTATGTCAAAATTTCCGTGACGGGTCATGAGCTCCAACATGTGGTCCATGAATCCTATACCGCTGTCTATATCATAGCGGCCTTCTCCGTCTATGACCAGCCTGACGCTTATACTCGTTTCCTTTGTCTCTCTCTTTATTTCAGCGACTCTCATTCAAAATCTCCTTTGTTGCCTCCAGCAGTTTTTTCATTTCGTCTTCGGTCCCTATGGTTATTCTCACATAATCTCTGATGGGATCTTTATCGAAATATCTTATGAGTATGTTCCTCTCTCTGAGTTTCTCGAAATATTCTCTCCCCGGCACAGGTCCGGAGGTCATGACGAAGTTTGCCGCGGAAGGCAGCACCTCGAATCCCAGGGCCTCCATCTCTCCGGCGAACCACTGCCTCGTCCGGACTATCTTATCCAGCGTTTCCCTGAAATACTTTTCGTCTTTCACCGACTCCACTGCGGCGTTCATGGCCACGGAGTCCAGGCTGTAGGGATTGAAGCTGAACTTTATCCTGTTTATATCCTCTATGAGCTCCCTATGGCCTATGGCATATCCCACTCTCATGCCGGCCAGGCTCCTGCCTTTCGAAAAAGTCCTTACGACCAGAAGGTTGTCGTATCCTCCGGTCAGGGGCACGGCGCTTTCGCTGCCCATGTCCCCGTATGCTTCATCTACGATCACAAGCCTTCCGTAGGATAAAAGTTTTTCGATCCCTTCTATGCCCATGTCCCTTCCCGTAGGGGCGTTGGGATTGGCTACTATTATCGTGCCTTCATCATCAGCGTAATCATCCGGATCGATCCTGAAATCCTTCGTCAACGGGATCTCCCGGACTTCCCCGGAAAACATCTCTCCGAACACCGGATAAAATCCGTAGCTGATCTTCGGGCAGATGACCTTTTCTCCGAAGGCCATGTAAGCGAAGGCCAGTATCTCATCTGAACCGTTGCCTACAGCCACCATGTTTTCCTCAACATTATAATACGAAGCCAGTGTTTTTATCAACGGACCGCACGAAGGATCCGGATATCTGTTCAACGGTTTCTGGGTCCTGAAGGTCCCCCAGTATGCCATAGCCCTTCTCACTCCCGGTGCCGGGGGATAGGGGTTCTCGTTGGTGTTGAGTTTCACCAGACCGGGGACATCTGACTGCTCTCCCGGGGTGTAGGGTTCCATATTTTCCAGGAACTTTTTTGCGAATCTGCTCATCCTGCCTTCACCTCTCTCAGAGCCTTGGCCATCCTGTTTATTTCATCGCTGTAAAATTTGAACGAAGTTTTGTTGGCTATGAACCTTGCGCTGATAGGTTTGAAATCCTCTATTATTTCAAGGTCATTGGCCTTCAGCGTATTGCCCGTCTCGACGATGTCCACTATGACATCGGAGAGCCCCAGTATGGGCCCGAGCTCTATGCTCCCGTTGAGCTTTATTATCTCTATGTCTCTGTTCTTTTCCAGATAATGGTCCTTTGCCACATTCACATATTTCGTGGCCACTCGCAGGGTCCTGTCCGGATCCTCCGTATAGCCTTTGGGGGCCGCTACGCACATGCGGCACTTTCCTATACCCAGATCCATAAGCTCATAGACGTCAGGACGGGTCTCCATGATTATGTCTTTTCCTACGATGCCTACATCCGCCGCATGATGTTCCACATACACTGCGACATCTCCAGGTTTTACCATAAGATAACGCACGCCTTTTTCTTCACTTTCCACTATGAGTTTCCTGTCTTTGTCCTTGTATGCCTCACATTCATATCCGGCGCCAGCCAGCATCTCATATACCTGATCTCCCAGTCTGCCTTTGGGAAGCGCTATGTTTATCATTTACAGCTTTCCCCCTTCCTCTCTATGGTGAATATCAATTTCTCTCCTTTGCTGTGGATCCTTGCGACCTCATTCAGGTAAAGGGCGAATCCCACTGCTCCTGCGGTCTTTCCGAACTTTTCCATGGCCTTGCTGTACTGACCTCCCGCAAGGACACTTTTGGGGAGTCCTTTTATGTAACCGCGGAATATTATCCCGTTGTAGTAATCTATATCGTTCACCGCCGAAAAGTCTATCATGACATTTTGTCCGATATCCGTTTTTTTCAACCTGCTCCAGATCTCCTCAAGTTCAGCCACGGCCCTCTCCATCTTTTCACCGGTCACCATTTTCGATGCTTCTTCAAGCACCTTGTCCGGCTTTCCGTAAAGTTCCGGAAGTCCGGCTATGACCTCTCCGTCGATCCCGGCCTTCTTGCTTACCTTGATTATCCCGTCTCTGTTTTTGTTCCTTATGAGTTTGAGAAGGTGGAGATATGTTTCCCGGCTCATGGGGATGGATCCCAAAAGTCCGGTGGCATAGTCCATATGGGAAAGCTCCAATATGCTGTCCTCAGTGATCGTGGTGAGAGTTTCCGCCGCCAGTCCCACCACTTCCGTCAGCTGGTCTGTGGCGATCCCTCCTATATATTCCAGACCCATCTGCTGTATTTCCGCAAAATTCCTGCCCGTCTTGTCTTCTCTATAAACATTCTCTATGTAGTAGAATTTTTCCGGCTTTTCCTCTGTGGCATTGGTGTTCTTTATTATGCTCAGTGTCACATCGGGTTTCAGCGCCATCAGCCTGCCGTCAAGGTCGGTGAAAGTTATGACCTTCTCCGTGCCGAGGAAGTCTTTGTTGTCTGCGTAGAGGCTGTATTCTTCGAACCGGCTCATTTTGTATTTGCGATAGCCGTATTTTTCGTAAATGGCCCTCAGGGTCAAAGTCGCAGCCTCTTCCGGTCTTAGTTTTATTTCTCTGTATGGGTTCTCTCCGCTCATTATGGTCTCTGCCTTTCCTATAGTTTCCTTCTGTCTCTGCGATTTAATGCTTTATCGCGTTAACGCATTATCGCCACAGTGTAGATTATAGCATGCCTGCCGAAACCTTGCAAGAAAAAACATATTGACAAATATCTCAACTGGGTATACTGTGTATATACAGTTATCGATCCCGCTGCCTGACCCGGGAGCTTCAAAATACAGGCTGCAGATGGATCGAAGAGCCAAGAGAAAGAGAGGAAAAATTGGAAATAATCCTTAACAACAGGTCCGGAAAGCCCATATACGAGCAGATCACAGACCAAATAAGGGACCAGATCGCCGACGGATCCCTGAAAGGGGAGGAAATGCTCCCCTCAATCAGGGCCCTTGCCAAGGACCTCAAGATCAGCGTCATAACTACCAAGAGGGCCTACGAAGAACTTGAAAGGCAGGGATATATATATACGGTTGCCGGGAAAGGCTGTTTCGTTGCCCAGCTGGATGGCGATACTCTGAAACGGGAATATACACATAAGATCAGGGATCTGGCCGGTGAGATCAGAGCTCTGGGGACTTCCTGCGGTATGGACCATGATGAGATCTTGGACCTGGTGGATGAGGTGCTGAAAAAATAAATGAAGAGGTGTGAATATGACATACGATAACGTTATAGAGATGGACAATGTATCGAAACGACTGGGAGATTTCCTTATAGACGATATGACCCTGACCCTCCCCAAAGGCTGTATATTGGGCTTAGTGGGAGAAAACGGCGCAGGAAAGACCAGCACCATAAGGCTGATAATGAATTCCCTCCTGCCTGACGAGGGGCAGATCCGCGTCATGGATATGGAAAACACTTCCACCGGATTCACAGATTTGAAGAACCGTATCGGTGTGGTCCTGGACGACGCCTATTTCCCCTATGTGGTGAATGCGGAAAGGGCAAACAGGATAATGAAAAGCGCCTACAGAGAATGGGATGAAAAGACATATTTCGATTACGTAGAAAAGTTCGGTCTACCGATGAAAAAACGATTCAAGGACTATTCAAGAGGGATGAAAATGAAACTGGCTGCAGCTGTAGCTCTTTCCCACAAGGCTGACCTCCTCATACTTGACGAGGCCACTGCAGGTCTGGACCCTGTCATGCGCAATGAGCTGACGGATATGCTCTACGACTTCACCAGAGACGAGAACCACTCCATACTCATTTCCTCCCACATAACTACAGACCTGGAGAAACTGTGCGACTACATCGCTTTCATACACAAAGGTAAACTGATCCTCTGCGAGGAGAAGGACCGTCTGCTGGAAAGCCGAGGCATAATCAGGTGCGGAAAAGATCAGGCCGACGATATCCCGGAGGATGCTGTCATCGGCAGTATACGGGGAAAATACGGGATGGAATATCTGGTGGAAAGGGACAAGGTAAGTCCGGTGTTCCAAATGGAAAAGCCTTCTATCGAAGACATAATGCTGTACATGGTGAAAGGAGAAAAAAGGATATGAAAGGCCTTATTTTGAAAGATATATACTGCATATCATATCAGGTGGTCCTCGTCATCATCCTGGGGATCATCATGGTGATCTCAGATACGTACTACACGAAAGCCATAGCCATGAGTATGGCCGCCATCCTTCCTTATACGGCCCTGGCATATGATGAACAGACCAAATGGGATCGTTATGCGGAAATGATGCCATACAGAAAATCTTCCATAGTATTATCCAAATATATCCTCATACTTGCCACAGTGGCTTTCCTCATGATTCTGGGCGCCATAGTCGCAGCTGCGGCTTTCGACGGCGAAGCTGCTCAGACCAGGATCCTTTCACTGTTGTTCTGCGGATGCTGCACCATAATGATATCGTCCATTGCCATACCCTTCACGTTCAAACTGGGGACAGGCACGGCTCTGTGGATATATGTGCCCATAATAATCGTTATGGCTGGCGGCGGTTCCGCTCTCATGAATCACAGCTACGGATATATCATGGCCCACCGCGGGATGCTCATGACTGTTATGGTGGCAGTCACTGCAGTCGCCCTGGCTGTATCAATAAAAGCCGCCATCAGATATTACGACCCGGCAAGGGGATAGAGGCGAGGCAGAATATAAGGCAATAAAAAACCGGAGAAGCCGGCACGGTCTATATCCGTCGGTCTCTCCGGTGTATATCCAACTACTCCACGACCAGGAAGTAAAGCTCTGCAGCTGTGTTCTCGCCCGGCTGTACTGTAAATATCTCATCACACGAAAGTGTACACCCGTTGGCATCGACTACCTTCACAGTATATTCGCCATGATCCAGGTCAGGTATCTCCACCTGGCCGTTGGCGTCGATCTCTACCGTCTTGCCTTTTTCCGCTCCCGGACCGGTTATTATGATCTTGAAGGCACCTTCTTTCTCAAGGGTATCCAGCACCGGTTTCTTTACAGCTTCTTCACTGTTTTCCTCACTTATATCTCCGCTTTCTATCTTGCCCGGCGCCAGATCAGCTGTCACATCCCTCGCTTCACTTTCTTTATCCTCTGCCGTGTCCACGACTCCGGCTTCCAGATCTTCCTGATATGCCTCATATTCGGCGAGATCCAGCAGATACTGATCCAACATCTCCGCTTCCGTAACTGCAGCGGTGAAAGTTATGCTGCCCGGTTTATATTCGTGCATGAATGTGAGCTTGCTGGTTTTCCCGGAACTGACGGTGACGGTCCTCTTTTCGCTTGTCAGATAACTGTCACTGGTATTCACGGGTTTGACAGTGTATTTCCCCGTATTGATACCTGTCAGTTTGGCTTTGCCGTTCTTATCGGTTTTTATGGTTTTGCTGTAATCGCCCTTGGTCACCTTGAACTGCCTGTTGCTTACATCGGCGCCGTCCTGACTCTTGACTGTGATGGTCAGGTTGCCGCCCTGGTTGAAGGTCCTTATCACTCCTGCCAGAGACTGTCCGAATCCGTTCCACTTGGTTATCCTCACGCCGCCGGATACTGTAGCATGTATCACGTTGCCGTTGCCTACATAGATCCCGCAATGACCTATCCTGCCCCCTCTGTAGAACAGAAGGATGTCGCCTTTTTTGGCCTTGCTGATACTTGCTCCCACATTGTATGCCTTTTTATTGTAGCTTGCCGAACTTCCTCTCGTGAGCTTTATTCCGCACTTATTCATTACCCAGGCTACATACCCGCTGCAGTCAAAAGCGTTGGGTCCTGCTGCTCCGGCCGAATAGGGAGCACCTATCTTCGACTTCGCCACCTTTATGAGAGCATCTGCGTTAGATGCGGATTTTCCTGAAAATCCTTTGGCTCCTGTAGCCCCCATTGCCGTTGCCGGTATCATGGTCACCACCAGTGCCAATGTCAACACGATCGCTGTTACCAGTCTCTTCTTTTGCATAAGGCTTAGGTCTTCCTTTCGTTCAAGTGATGTCACGTTTACATTTTTATCACACGGACAGGCTAAAACATACATTGAATGGGGTCAACTCACTCAAAATTCCTTCACATAAACTACAAATAAAAAGATGGATTGTTAACCAAATTTTCACATTTTTAGGTTGACATACTTCCTGCTCTCTGCTAATCTTTCCTTGCCGGGATGCAGGATGCCGTGTAACGGCGTCGGGTTTCCCCATATTATACTTGATGGTTTGATTTCGAATCGAGGAAATATATGTCTACCAAAAATCGAGTACTGAACATTTTGAATGAACATAGGGGCGATTCCGTTTCCGGAGAGACCCTGGCGAACACTTTGGACATTTCAAGGACCGCAGTGTGGAAAGCCGTCAACAGCCTGCGGAAAGAGGGGTATGTAATACACGCAGTACAGAACAAGGGCTACTGCCTTTCCATTTCCGGAGATGTATTGAATAAAAATGAGATCGAGTCCTATCTTAATGTCAAAGCGGATGTAAAGGTCTACGGTACTGTTGAATCCACCAACAAAATAGCTCTTGCCTGCGCCTATGACGATCCCTCTCCCGGCTCGGTGTTCATTGCCAATGAACAGACCGGCGGAAAAGGCCGCAGGGGACGAAGCTTCATCTCCCCTCCCGGTACAGGACTCTATATGAGTTTTCTCCTCGTTCCTTCCTTTGATATTTCCCAAGGCGTCCTCATAACCACTGCCGCATCTTTGGCAGTGGCAAGAGCTCTGAAAAAAATATGCCATGTTGAACCCGGCATAAAATGGGTCAATGATGTTTTTGTAAACGGCAAAAAGGTCTGCGGCATACTGACAGAAGGGGCAGGGGATCTGGAGACGGGAGAAATAAAGCATATAGTGGTGGGGATAGGAGTGAACTGCTTCGATTACGACTTTCCGGAAGAGATAAAGGATGTTGCCGGAGCTGTAGGCGGGACTTTCAGCCGCAACAGATTGGCTGCACAGATCATCAACGAAATGTTGGTCCTTTCCGAAAACCTTTCCGACGGAAAGTTCATAGAGGACTATAAAAGACTATCAATGGTGATCGGGAAAAAGATAAAGGTATATAAACAGGACCGTGTCTTACCGGCAAAAGCCCTTGACATAGACAGCAAAGGAGGCCTGAAGGTGAAATACGAGGACGGTAAAACAGAAACTCTGTCTACAGGGGAGGTGACCATAAGAAATGAAAAATGAGGCGTTGCAGATGAGAAAGTATTCCTCTACGACTTATATGATACTGGCTGCCCTCTTCGCAGCCATGACCGCAGTCTGCTCGTGGATATATATACCGCTGCCTTTCACCCCCGTACCTATAAACCTGGCGACCTTGGCGGTGTTCCTTGCAGGGAGTCTCCTTGGACACACATATGGTCCTATATCCATGGTCGTCTATGTGCTGGTCGGTGCCATAGGCGTGCCTGTTTTCGCCGGTGGTACCGGCGGTCTGGGAATAATCACCGGGCCCACCGGAGGGTATATATTGGGATATATAGCGGCAGCTGCGATCATAGGATTCATGACTTCCCGGTTGGACAGCAAAAAAATCTATATACTGGTGATCTCCATGGTGACCGGCCTCATTGCCTGCTACACCCTCGGCACCATCTGGTTCTGTATAGTCACAGGCATGGGCGGCGGATCTGTTGGAATAGGCGCCGCATTGATGATGTGCGTGGTGCCCTTCCTGCCCGGAGACGGTCTCAAGATCATATGTGCCGTATTCATCACCAAAAAAATACGGCCTCACATCTTTTGATCCTTACAACGACACAAAGACTATCGTAAATACCGGAGCACAAAGTCACTTCCAGAGTTTGTCCGGATAGAGCCCTTTATCTTTCATAGATTCCAGAGCGTTTTTGACTTGTTCTCTGTCATCTCTGTACGTGACTCCGTACCATCTATCGTCTGTTTTCAAGACCTTGACCGAAGCTTTTCCCGATTTTATCAGATCGTCCGTTACCTTGGGTATGAGGTATTCCCCTTTCAACGGGTCGCAGTCGTCCAAAAATTCCGGGAACCCTTTTACGAGTTCATCCATCATCCCAGCCGAATATCCCCAAAAATTCATGGATACCGTAGTGCCTCTCTCCAGCTTCGTCCAGGTCTCACCTTCATCCTCGCTGAAACATATGGCTCCGTCCACTTCCTGTATCATGGTCCTCTCCACGATGTCTGAAAGATATCCTTTTTCATCTATCGTACATATGCCCCTCGATACGTGACCGTTCTCCGTAACGGTGTTTTCCAAAGCATATCCTTCCATACAAAATTCATAAGGTCCACGGGGTCCGGCGAGGAACTCATATACTCCGTGGAATGCCATGGGGCCGTAGTAATCATCTGCATTTATCACAGCAAAAGGCCCGTCGATCATATGCCTGCAGCTCATGACCGCATGGGCCGTTCCCCAGGGCTTTACCCTTTTTGACGGCACATCATGACCCTTTGGCAGATCCGTGAGCTCCTGATAAGCATATCCTATATCCATATGTTTTCCGGCTCTGTTATCCAAAAGCTCCCTAAAATCCTTTTCGTTTTCTCTTTTTATGACGAACACCGCTTTATCGAAACCTGCCATCATGGCATCGTAAAGAGAAAAGTCCACTATTATCTCGCCTGTATCCGTCATCTTATCTATCTGTTTCAGCCCGCCGTATCTGCTGCCCATTCCGGCAGCCATTACGACCAAAACCGGTTCTTTCATATTGTTTTTCCTTTCCGCAAATGTGTATATGTTTTGATAATCCCTAAGATCCCCATTTCTTCATCATGTATACGAAGTCTGCCTTGATGTCACCATATTCAGCACTATGACCGTAAGGCAGACCAGAAATATCCCCTCAAGCCATCCTCCCAGCACATCTGTGGGATAGTGCACTCCCAGATATATGCGGGAAAAGCCCACTACGGGAATGGCAAGGGCCAAAATACATATGAGGGCCTTTGGCTTTCCGCCTCTTTCCCCATTACGGACGATCAGATATATGAGTAGCAAAAACACCGCCATGGTAGAAACCGAATGCCCGCTGGCAAAAGAGAATCCGCTTTCATCTATGAGATGTGTGATATCCTCCGGCCGGGGCCTTGCTATGGTGATCTTTATCAGTTTATTCACCGCCACGCTGACCACCGCCACAGCCGATACCGGTATCCCGTAATCAAAACGATACTGGGGATAGGCCAGGAGCAGCAGACATATTATGGTTATGGTCTGCCAGTTCCCCAAGAGGGTAAGAGTCTCCATCAAAGTGTTGAGGCCGGGATTTCTAAGGGAATATATGCTTTCCCTTATCGCCGTATCCGACGGTATGACCTCCGTGGAGACCACGATGGCAGTAACGAATATGAACCCTGCCAACGCTCCCATACCTATTATAGCAGGCACTATGTTGTTTTTCTTCTCCAAATCATTTTTCATCCCTGTAATTCCCTCACCCCCGCCGAGATCGTATTTTTCATCATCTCGCAAAGCTCTTTTTCTCTTATGGGTTCTTCCCCATCGAGTTCTACGGCCGGATATATCTTTACCTTTATGCGGGATCCCTTCAGGATCCCCGTCTCTTCATACACTCCTGCCGTGCCGTCGAGAGCAATGGGTATCACCGGCACCTTCGTCTTGACGGGCACTTTGAAAACACCCTGCCTGAATTCTCCTACCGGACCTCCCTTGCTTCTGGTCCCTTCAGGGAATATGACGAGAGAAAAACCTCTCTTTATATACTTTATGCTTTCGATTATGGCCTTAACCGCTTCCCTTGGTTCGTCCCTCTCTATCATAACGCTCCTTATACGCTTTATCCAATCTCCGTACACCGGTATACGTGACAGAGTGCTCTTGGCCAGAAAACCGAACTGCACTGTGTCGATGGCTCCGCATAAAGCAAATATATCTGCATATCCCTGGTGATTGCACATGAACACCACAGGTCCTTCGGAAGGCAAGTTCTCTTTCCCGGTCACTTCCAACTGACATCCCAGAGCGTCGAGAGTCGCCTTGCCCCAGACCTTTGTGGCATCCAGTATGGCCTCCCTTTCTCTCTCGTCATCGCCGGCTGCCTTTGCCTCTTCGATCGCCTTCTTTTGTCTGGTAAGCAGATGTAAGGTGCTGTAAAGCTTTACCGCCCCCGGTATGTTCCTTATTATCTTCATGTTGATTTTCCTTTCGATCCGCTTCCGGACGCCTTTGTCTGCATATTCTCCACATACGGTGGCGGATCATCCCGATGGTCTTTGACAACACGAAAATCTTACCACATCGCCCCGGTTTTTTCCACCCTGCAGATCTGTATAAAGCCATCACGTAAAAGAGGCAAGGCACTGCACCTGCTATGGTGCAGAACCTGCCTCTTCACGGAGTGGTTATTTTATTTGATCGAGATCTTGCATCTTTTGAAATCTGCCAGCCTTGCGCCACCTTGTATGAGCTCTATCGCCTTTTCGAAGATCTCATAAGGTCCTGCATTTTCCATCAAACATATTTCCGCTGCTCCGCGATACTTGTCACAGGCTTTTACATTGTTCGTCACCACTTTCACCTGTCCGCCGCGGGTTTGTCATCTGAGACGTGTTTTCTGATAAGCCCCCGTATACCCTCTTTAGATAATAATCGAGAATCATATTTTAGGGTTTGCATCTGTATCTTTTATCAAGTAAATCAAAAGAGACGGAATCATTTTGATCGTTTTGGCGATCCCGTCTCCTTGTTTTCCTGTCGTTGTCCGACTCCCTTTGACTGCCGGCTATCCTGTTTTCGTCACACTCTTACAGTGCGGCTTCCGTTTCTTCAAGGGCTTTTTTCAGCTCTTCGGGCAGTTTGTCACCGAACTGCTTGTAGTATTCCCTGATGCCTGCCATTTCCTCTTTCCAAAGGTCTCTGTCTATAGTCACCAGATCTCTCACCACATCCTCGCCTATAGTCAGGCCCTCTATATCTATATCTTCAGGCTTCGGCACATATCCTATGGGCGCCTCATCTGCGTCTATGGTCTCATCGCTGCGCTTGAGTATCCACTCCAGTACCCTGAGGTTATCACCGAATCCGGGCCATATGAAATGCCCTTCGTCATCGGTCCTGAACCAGTTCACGTTGAATATCTTGGGCGGATTCTTGACTTTCTTGCCCATGTCTATCCAGTGCTGCCAATAGTCGCCCATGTGATATCCACAGAAAGGAAGCATCGCCATAGGATCTCTCCTTACGACTCCCACCTGTCCGGTGGCCGCGGCCGTGGTCTCGGAAGCCATTATGGAACCTACGAAGACTCCGTGATCCCAGCTTCTGGACTGATATACCAGGGGTGCTGTCTTCGCTCTCCTGCCTCCGAATATTATAGCCGAAAGGGGGACTCCCTTTGCTGTGTTGAACTCAGTGGATATGCAGGGGCAGTTGACTGCCGGTGCAGTGAATCTCGAATTTGGATGAGCGCCTTTTTCCCCGCTGTCCGCTGTCCAGGGGCGGCCCTGCCAGTCTACTGCATTCTTTGGCGGGGTATCGTTGAGACCTTCCCACCATACCGTATTGTCGTCCAGATCATGTACCACATTGGTGAATATGGAATTCTTTTTCGTAGACTCAAGGGCATTGAGGTTAGACTTTGCATTGGTTCCCGGTGCGACTCCGAAAAATCCGTTCTCGGGATTGCAGGCCCACAATCTTCCGTCATCGCCTATCCTTATCCATGCTATATCATCTCCCACACAATAAGTCTTCCAGCCTGCATCCCTGTAATGCTTGGGCGGTATGAGCATGGCGAGGTTGGTCTTTCCGCAAGCGCTGGGGAAAGCCGCAGCCACATACTTCACTTCACCCTGAGGGTTCTCTATACCCAGTATGAGCATATGCTCCGCCATCCATCCTTCATTGTGTCCCAGATAAGACGCTATCCTCAGTGCCAGACATTTTTTACCCAAAAGCACATTGCCGCCGTATCCGGAATTTATGGACATGATGGTGTTATCCTGCGGGAAGTGTACTATGTATCTGCCCTCGGGATCCAGTTTTGCTTTCGAGTGGAGTCCCTTGGTGTATTGAGGTGAGTCTCCCAGGGCTTCCAGCACCTGATTGCCTATCCTGGTCATTATGGCCATGGAAACGACTACATATATGGAGTCAGTCACCTCTATGCCGAACTTGGCAAAGGGCGAGTCTATTATACTCATGGAGAAAGGGATGATATACATATCCCTGCCCTTCATACATCCGTCATAAAGCTTATTCAGCTTTTCATACATGGCGTCAGGATCCTCCCAGTTGTTGGTAGGCCCGGCTTCCTCCTTCGTAGGTGTGCAGATGAAAGTCCTGCTCTCCACCCTTGCCACGTCTCTCGGATCGCTCCTGTGCAGGTAACACCCGGGGAGTTTTTCCTCATTGAGTTTTTCCAGTTCCCCCGTAGAACAAGCCTCTTTTCTCAATTCCTCCAGCTGGCTTTCTTCACCGGTTATCCAGATCACGTTGTCCGGCTTACAAAGGCTGACAACCTCTTCTATCCAGTCCAGGACATATTTGTTGTCAGTAGGTGCACCTTTTGTCATGTATATCTGCTCTCCTTTCATAAATTTAGTGCGTACACGTTATGTGCAAGTTCAGGTTTATCTATCAGTTACTTGGTGCCGTAAAGTCTGTCGCCGGCATCTCCAAGTCCCGGTACTATATACGCGTTCTCATTGAGTTTTTCATCCTTTGCGGCTATATATATGTCCACATCAGGATGTTCCTTCTGCAACACTTCTATGCCTTCCGGAGCAGCTATGAGGCACATGAACACGATATCCTTTCCGCCTCTTTCCTTGATGAAGTCGATAGCTGCAGCTGCGGAACCGCCTGTAGCCAACATGGGATCTACTACGAATATCTTTCTCTTGTCCAAATCGTTGGGCATCTTGCAGTAATATTCCACAGGCTTATGGGTTTCGGGATCTCTGTAGAGTCCTACATGGCCTACCTTGGCATTGGGCACCAGGGCCAGCATGCCGTCGACCATTCCCAATCCGGCTCTCAATATAGGTACGAGAGCGATATCTTCTCCCTGGAGCATATTGACCTTTGTCTTGCATATAGGAGTTTCTATTTCCACTTCTTTCAAGGGCAGATCCTTCAGGGCCTCGAATCCCATGAGCATCCCTATTTCTTTTACCAGTTCACGAAAGTCTTTGACTGTCGTTTCGGTCTTTCTTATCATCGCCGTCTTATGCTGGATCAGCGGATGGTCGAATACATATACTTTTCCCATGTGACACCTCCATATGGTTCTTTGCTATAACCTTTTATATCAAGCGGCGACTTTACCGGATATCCGATATGTGCACCTGCTCAGTGACGCTGCATATGCCTCCTCGTCTGCTGTCGGGACCCGAACGAAACGCCTTGTCCTTTCCGGTGCACGAAGTCACCGGAATCAATAACTGTCTAATATATCAACTCTTCTCTGATGGCGTCCCCCTTCGAACTCCGTGTTCAGCCATGCATCCACTATCTGCAGAGCCAGCACCGGTTCAGTGAGTCTGCCTCCCAGAGCCAGCATATTGGCATCGTTATGCTGCCGTGAAAGTTCTGCCATCTTTACGCTGGTACAAAGTGCACACCTTACTCCTTTCACTTTGTTTGCAGCTATGGATATACCTATGCCGCTGCCGCATATCACTATACCTGCCCGGACTCTTCCCGAAGCCACGGCTTCTCCACATTTATGTCCGTATTCCGGGTAATCCACCGATTCCCTGCTGTAAGTTCCCAGATCCTCCACGGTGTGTTCCATGGATTCCAGAAATCCTATGACCATTTCTTTGAGATCGTATCCGCCATGATCGCATGCTACAGCTATCTTCATCTTTATCTTTCCCTGTCCTTATTGTCTGTTTTTCCCTTGTTATAATTTACGCATCCCGTTTCCGGTCAAAACATTTTGTCCTTCATCTTACTTCTCAGTCTGCCCTCACACCTTTACTATGTTGTATCCGGCGCTTTTGAGCATCCTGTTCATCACGGCAAATCCCACTCCGTCTTTGTCGCTGAGAGCTCCGGCGAGTATCATATCCACTCCCTCTTTGTCCAGCTCTCTCAACTCCGCAAAGAGATCATGGGCTGCCTCGATAAAGGCCTTCTCTTCGAAAAGTATGGTGCCTACTTTATTGCCCATTCCCTCGTTGAGTTTTTTCAGCCTTTCTATCTCGCGCTTCACATCATCCCGCTGGCCCTCCACAACCAGCATGTCGGCCTTGGGGGCATAGTGTCTGTATTTCATCCCCGGAGAGCGTGGCTTGAAGTCGGCAGTCTCATCCTTAGGGTTTTGTTTCAGATGAGGATCGTACTCCACTTTCACTCCAAGAGCCGCTTCTATGTTGTCCGCCGTGACTATGCCGGGTCTTAAGATCACAGGTACGTCTCCCGTCATGTCCAGCACTGTAGACTCTATGCCCACCCTGCACTCTGATCCCATGACCACGGCATCTATCTTGCCGTCCAGATCTGCCAAGACGTGTTCGGCTCTGGTGGGGCTGGGCCTGCCGCTCAGGTTCGCGCTGGGTGCAGCTACGGGGCAGCCTGCCCTGCTTATGATCTCAAGGGCCGCCGGATCGTCGGGCATCCTTACCGCCACCGTGTCCAGCCCGCCGGTGGTCCTTTTCGGTATCCCTTCTTTCTTTTTGAGCACCAGGGTCAGAGGTCCCGGCCAGAAGTTCTCTATGAGCGTGACTATCTTTGGAGAAAGCATAGGTGTCATCTGTCCGATATCGCTGGCTCTTGCTATATGGACTATCATCGGATTGTCCCCAGGCCTGCCTTTTGCATCATATACCTTTTTTACCGCTTCGGGATCAAGAGCATTGGCTCCCAGGCCGTATACCGTTTCTGTGGGGAATGCTACGATCCCTCCATTCCTTATGATGGCCGCCGCCTCTGCAAGGTCTTCTTTATTTGTAGTGAATCTTTTCGTTTCCATATCAGAAATCCTTCATCTTCTCCGCCTGGTCCTGAGTTATGAGACCATCGATTATCTCGTCCAGATCCCCGTTCAGGAAACTGTCCAGCTTGTATAGAGTCTGTCCCGTCCTGTGATCTGAGACTCTTCCCTGAGGAAAGTTGTATGTCCTTATCCTCTCGCTTCTGTCTCCCGATCCCACCTGGCTCTTTCTCTGATCTGCCCTCTCCTGCTGCTGCTTTTGCATCTCCAGGTCGTAAAGCCTGGATTTGAGGACTTTGAAAGCCTTGTCTTTGTTTTTTATCTGGGACTTTTCATCCTGACAGGTCACCACCAGTCCTGTGGGCTCATGAGTGAGTCTCACTGCCGAATCCGTGGTGTTGACGCACTGGCCGCCGTTACCGGATGCCCTGTACACATCGACCCTCACGTCATTGGGGTCTATATCTATCTCCACGTCATCTATCTCAGGCAGCACCGCCACTGTCGCTGCAGAAGTGTGGATCCTTCCGCTGGATTCGGTCCTGGGCACGCGCTGTACCCTGTGGGCGCCGCTCTCGTATTTGAGCCTCGAATAGGCTCCCTTGCCCTTGATGAGCATGACAGCCTCCTTTATCCCGTCGAGACCCGTCTCGTTCAGTTCTATGATCTCTGTTTTCCACCCTCTTTTTTCAGCATACATGTTGTACATCCTGAGGAGATCGGCTCCAAAAAGGGCAGCCTCTTCACCGCCGGTGCCAGCCCTTATCTCAAGTATTACATTTTTTTCATCGTTAGGATCTTTGGGCAGGAGCAGTTTTTTCAAATCGTTTTCCAAAGGCTCCACCATAGACTCGAGCTCCGACAACTCTTCCTTTGCCATCTCTCTGAGCTCCTCGTCGGTGCTGCTCTCCGAAAGCATTTCTTTGGCTCCCTGTATGTCGGTCTTTACCTTTTTGTATTCCTTGTACTTCTTTACGATAGGCTCTATCTCACCCATTTCCTTGGCGTGTTTCTGCCAGATCTCCTGGTTGGCTATGATATCGGGATCCGATACTTTTTTGGAGAGCTCATCGTACTTATCAGAAATAAAATCCAGTTTATCAAACATGTTTTCTCACCTTTAATAATTCATTCTCTCTAAACAGAAATTATATCATAACGCTCTCTGTTAAAAAACCTCAAATCGTGTATACATTGTCTTATCTCCCCGCCTGTCTCCTGTTTATATCCTGAGCCTTGTGTGCTAAAATATCCCCATGAAAAATCTCTTTTTACAAGGACCGTCAAAATCGGGAAAATCCCGTCTCATACGTTCCGCTCTGGCGGAAAATCACATAGTCCCCTGCGGCTTCGCCTCGAGGCGGCTTTTGGATGAGAACGGAGACATCATGGGTTTCACCATAGGCCACGCTCAGTGTCCAGCTCTGGAAGTCCCTTACGATCCGGAGGATCCCGGTATATTCTCCCTGTGGCGGCCGCATCATACGGAACTTCATCCTGAAGTGTTCGAGGACATGGGCACCCGCCTTCTGAAAGAAGCTCTTTCGGCAGAAGAACCTCTTATCCTCCTGGATGAAATAGGCGGCTCGGAACTTTTGTCCCCCTCCTTTTCTTCGGCACTGTACCGGGTCCTTGAAAGCGACAGACCCTGTGTAGGGGTGCTCAAGGGGATCCGATCCGCCCGTAACATGGTGGATCGCGGGAAACTCCCCGTCGATATCCTCGATGAAAGCCGCCGGTTGCATGGATTCCTGGAAGAGGATCCTTCCACCTGTGTGATCCCTTTCTCCCGCGAGACTGCCGACAGGGCCGGTGAGATCCTCAGTCGCTTTCTCGACGATATATGACTCTGCGCTCTATGACCCGAAGGCCCCTTCATGAAAAAACTGCCGCAAATGCGACAGTTCTTTGTTTTAATCCAGGTTGTACTTGTTCTTGAACTTCTCCACACGTCCGCCTCTGTGGGTGAACTTCTGCTGTCCCGTAAAGAAAGGGTGACAAGCAGAGCAGACATCAAGTCTGATCTCCTTTTCTGTGGATTCGGTGGTAAATGTGTTACCGCATGCGCAAGTTACTTTACATTCCTGATATTTAGGATGGATTCCTTCCTTCATGCTCTTCACCTCTTTATCTTTCCCGACTCGGATCTCTCCTCGTCTTTTCAATGTTGTATGTTCTTTATATTATCTTTCCGGCTCTCAGTTGTCAGCCTGATAAGGCAGCAGTGCCACTACTCTGGCTCTTTTGATAGCCGTGGTGACTTCTCTCTGATGTTTTGCACAAGTCCCTGTCACTCTCTTGGGCAGTATCTTTCCTCTTTCCGTTATATATTTCTGCAGAGTCTCTACATCTTTGTAGTCTATATAATCGGTTTTTTCTGCACAGAACTGGCAAACCTTTTTTCTTCTGAAGCCGCCTCTTCTTTTATTATCCATGGAGTCTCTCCTTTCCTTCGATCTGCTGCGAATCATCCTCTAAAAAGGCATGTCATCGTCTTTTATTTCCTGGAATCCGCTTGGGATGGAGTCATTTCCCGACTCGGATCTTTCCCCGGCTCCGAACCCGGAACCGCCGCCCGAAGTCCTGTTCCCTTCTCCCCAATCGATGAATTCCACTCTGTTTGCGATCACATCGGTGGTATAGACCTTGTTGCCTTCTTTATTCACATAGCTTCCGGTCTGTATCCTTCCTTCTACGGCCACCTTGCGGCCTTTTGCCAGATACTTTTCACAGTTCTCCGCCTGTCTGCCGAATACCACGATAGGTATGAAGTCGGCCTGTTTCTCTTCGCCCTGTCTCGCTATCCTGTCAACAGCGATGGTGAACCTGGCTACTGCCATCTGGCTCGATGTGTATCTCACTTCGGGATCTTTTGTCAATCTACCGATCAGTGTGACGTTGTTCATGTCCGTCCTCCTACTTTTCCGGTTTTCTGACGATCATATGTCTCATGATATCCTCAGATATCCTGAGTCTTCTTTCAAGTTCCTTGGGAAGCTCTGCATCGGCTTCGAAATCCATCACTACGTAATAGCCTTCTGTCAGCTTTTGGATCTCGTATGCCAGCTTCTTCATGCCCCAGATATCCACATTTTCAACGGTCCCTCCGTCACCTGTGATTATCCCTTTCACTGTCTCGATGATAGTTTCCTTTTTGTCATCTTCAACAGTGGGCTTGATGATGAACATCAATTCATATTTGATCATTTCTTCACCTCCTGTGGTCTCTGGCACCGGACGCTCTCCGGTGCAGGTGTGATAGCGTGCCTATTAATTATACATTTTATGACGGAAAAATCAAGGATTTTATTTCGTCCTGCTTCTCGTCATGTCTAATACCTATCGTATTGCGATTATTTCTTAAGGACTTCATCTATCCCAATATCCGCCACGCTTATCTGTCCCATGGACTCTGCAGCGGCAGGATTTTTGTGTATTGGTTTGAAACTGTGGAAGGTGACCGTATAGTCCGCTTTGATATGTTTTCCTCCTGCGGCCTCCGGCCCCTCGTCGTCCCCTGCCAGCCCAGAAGGTATATCAAGAGACAATACCTTGGTCCCGCTGCCGTTCACCCTGTCCACAAGCTCCCCGGCCCTTTCTTTCATAGCTCCGTGGAATCCGGTGCCGTATATGCCGTCCACTATTATATCTGCGTCGTCCAACTCCTCCGCTGAAGGCAGTTCTTCGGTAACGGTCACGTTCCCCATGTCGTCCAAAAGTTTCCTGTTCCTGATGGCATCGGGAGTTACAGGTTCTCCCTCTACGAGACATACCAGCGCCTTCGCCCCATAGCCTGCAATTATCCTTGCGACTACCGATCCATCTCCTCCGTTGTTGCCCTTGCCGCACAGGACTATGCCCTTGCCGCCTTTCATAAGCCCGGGAGCGCAGCCGATCACGATGGCGGCACTGCACATGCCCGCATTCTCCATCATCTGATAATATGATAAGCCGGCTTCGTCAGCGGCCTTTTCCAGTTCCTTCATCTGAGCACAGCTCACCACACGTTTGGATCTGTCTTCCATCATCTTTCCTCCTGTCTCATGGGGATCGTGTTTATCTACGACTCCTCCCTATATGGGCTCGTAACCCTCTATTTGTCCGTCCTTCATAAAAAGCACGAAACCTCTTCCGGGCTCAGGCACCCATCTGTATATCATACCGTCTTTTTCCTCTGAAAAATACGTCGTCATTATAGTCCCTATAGTCCCTCCGTGACATACGATGAGACAATCCTTTTCGCTTTCCCCGTATGCTGAAAGGAATTCCGTAAAGCACCTGTCCACTCGCCGGCGAAAATCATTTATGCTTTCCCCTCCTTCGGGTCTTGTTTCACCGGTCCTGTCGTTCACCCAAGCCTCATATTTCGGATCCCCTTTCATCTCTTCAAAGGTCCTGCACTCATATATGCCGAAGTTCAACTCTCTCAGTCCTTCGATTATTTCTCTTTCCTCACGTCCGAAAATGATGCGAAAAGTTTCCTCTGTCCTTTCCACTCCCGTCGTAAAGAATTCAAGATCTTCCTTTGACGGATAAAGACCTTTTTCAACGCCTTCCCGTAACATGGCTCTCCCTTCTTCCGTAAGGGGAACATCGGCAGCGCCGTATATCCAGCCCTTTTCATTTCCTACGGTCTTTCCATGTCTGATCAGATATATTTTTTCCATGTCATTTTATCTCCTGAGAAAGTCCGCAAAATATCCTGAACACTTTATCCGCTTTCCCGGCTAAAAATATCATGGTGCGCCCGGTCCGTTCCCTCCACTGACGTTCCTCCGGCTCCACAGGCACCAGACCCTGGGAAATGTCCCGGCATACGATGATCTTGTCCCTGAGACATTCCAGGTTTTCACGGAAAAACTCTTCGCTGTCCTGCTCCCTTTTCAGGAACTCCTCTATGCCGTAGATCACCTTTGCGGAAAGATCCGGCATCTCTTTATCGCTGCAGCGAAAAACTTCATCATCCCTTATGCCGTATTCTTTTTTCACCCAGTCCAGTTTCCCCTGCCAGGCTCCTCCGTAAACCAATATCATCCTGTCTCTCCTTGATTTCCGATGACTCACTCCATATAGCGGCAGATCTACACTACAGCGCAGACCACCGCCAGTACGACCAGCGACCACGTTTCGCTGAACACGGTGACAGCCCCCGAAATATCCCCGTTCATTCCTCCCAGATCTCTCACTGCCTTTTCCGTAAGACACATCCCCGCGGAAATTCCCGATACCATGGGTATGAGCATGTACGCTCCCCGGGCATCCTCAAACATAACTGCCGCTGCCAGGATAAAAAGCGTTACCACCGCCCATAAGATCACGACCCCCACCGCTCCCATGGAAGTCTCCCGACCCCTGGTCAATGTAGCATATTGGCTGCCTTCCATAGGTTTCTTGGCCAGAACGGCTGCAACGGACATGGTCCTGCTCATAAATGGTACCGTTGCCAATGTAAGGAGCATCCATACGGGCCCTTCCGTCTCCCATACCTGTGCTATGGTGCACATGGCACCGAAAGTCAATATGAGGGTCACGGTCATAGTCATGACTCCCATAGCTCCTACGCCGGGATCCTTCAGTATCCTCACTCTTTCCTCTCTGTCCGGTCTGGCGGAAAGGAGCGCATCCCAAAGATCCATATATCCGTCATGATGTATGGGTCCAAAAACGAAGAAGGGCATGGCGGTCAGCAGGGCCCCGGTCAATATCCATGGCAGTCCCGCCCATGTGAGTACCACAAGAGCCAATGCCATCAGGACTCCTCCTACAGCCCCTATGAAAGGCAGGAAAAACAACATCCACACCCTTGCCTCCTCATCCCATTTGTGGGAAGGGCAGGGTATCTTGGAAAAATTTCCCCATGCCATCATGAATCCTCTAAGCGCTTTCATTTACTTATCCCCCTTTTTCCTTCCTCAGTTTTCGATCGTCTTACTTGAAAGTCACCACGTTCCCGTAGGTCACCTCGAACACTTTTTCGCACCCTGCCGCCAAAGCTCTATCTATACCGGCAAGTCCTTTCATATATTCCCTGCTGAGATCCAGCCCGTCGGTGCCGTCGCCGTATATATAGTCGGATACATATACCACGCCTGCCACCTGACTGCCGAATCTCAAAAGATCGTCCTTGACCTTTTCCGCAGCTTCTATGTTGAAGCTCCCGTCCCTTCCGAACATCTCATTTGAAAGTAGCGCCGTGACGCTGTCCAACAGGAAAACTCCCCGGACATCGGCAACGTGGCATATGTCCCTCGGCTGTTCCTCCGTAACGTAACCTTTGCCCTTTCTTTCCTCTATATGCCTCTGTATCCTGGCCCGGTCTTCTCCGTCCACAGGATCCATGGTGGCGAGATAATACAGGGTGTCCGCCCGGCCGGCTTCCTTTTCTCTTTTGAAAATCGACTCTGCCTCCTTTTGGGCAAAGGTGGATTTACCGTTCTTGCATCCGCCGCTCACGAATATTTTCAAAAGCAATCCCCCTGTCTTATTTCTTCCAGATAATCGTCATTTATCTCCGCCTCTTCAAAAGTCGCCATATTTCCCATGACCCCTGCAGCGCCTTCTATTATCTTGAAGGCAGGTATACAGCCGCTGCCCTCTCCCAGTCTCATAGCCAGGTCGAACATGGGTTCAAGGCCTATGGCCTTCATAGCGCAGTCATACCCCGGTTCCGCCGACCGGTGTGATGCGAACATGAACTCACCGGCCAAAGGCTCTATCCTGCATGCAAGCAGTGCCGACACTGCGGAGATGAACCCGTCTATGACGACAGGCACTCTTGCCGACGCCGCTCCGAGAAAAGCTCCTGCCATAGCCCCTATATCGAAGCCACCCGCCTTGGCCAGTATGGTAAAGGGATCGTCCCAGCTTTTTTCCTTTCTGACCACAGCTTCTACAACTTCCAGCTTGTGTTCAAAGGATCCACGGGTTATGCCTCCGCCTCTGCCTACGGTGATCTTTGGGCTCGCTCCCGTCAGAGCGGAAAGCACTGCCGCTCCGGTAGTGGTGTTGCCGATGCCCATCTCCCCCACTCCCAGGATATCATATTCCTTCGCAGCATCCAGAGCTGTCTCTGCGCCTATGGTGACAGACTCCACGGCCTGCCGGTACGTCATGGCATCTTCCGTATAGATGTTGCCTGTGCCGAAGGCTATTTTCCTGTCCCGTATCCTGCCCGGCTCCGTACCTATGAATTTTTCCGGCACCCTTTTGTTTATACCCACATCGGTTATGATGAGATCGCATCCGAAGGTCTTCGCAAGAGCCCCTACACCGGTCTTGTTCATGGTGAAGTTTATGGTCTGGCTGAGCGTCACGCTGTCGGGAGCCGATGACACTTTTTCTGCCGTGACTCCGTTGTCGGCACACATGATCAGGACACACTGCCTTTCCACGTTGTTCTTTATATTCCCTGTTATGCCTGCCAGTCGTACGGAAATATCTTCCAGACGCCCTAAACTGCCGGGAGGCTTTGCCAAAGCATCCTGTCTGTCTTTGGCTTTTCTCATGGCATCCTCATCCAATGGCTTTATATCGAGTTTTTTGATAAGGTCTTTCGTCTCTTTTTTGATTTCCATCCTTGTCTGCTTTCTTTACTCTTTATACTTTTTCTTTTCTCTCGCGATCTTCATTCAGTTCTGTTATCAACTTTTCCCCATACCTTTTTCATATCCCTTTTTATCCTATATATCCTTTTTCCTCCATCCATCTTACTGCCGAAGCCGCCTCTTTGCATTCCAGAGTCAAAGTGGCCTCCGGACAGTATCCGCTCAGGGCATCCATGACTTTTTCGCAATTCCCGGATCCCATATCAGGAGATCTGTGGAGATCCCCCTTTCCGTCATTGTTATGGAGATGGACATGACCTATGGAATCGCCGAGGA
>CASDUO010000002.1:71520-73812 GCA_949284065.1 uncultured Bacillota bacterium | reverse complement strand
GAAGGGCGTATATGGCTGAACCGTTTAGCAGATGTGGAAGATGATATTTTACATACACCATTCAAGTCGGAACGGACGGATAACTATTTTGAAAACAGAGATAGACTGTACCGCAACGATGGGCCTACTGCGCTTGGAACGGTCGGTATTTGGGAGTGGACAGCAATTCCTAATAGGGATAACCCAGCAATTGACTATGTCCAGTCGTACTATGTCAAAGACTACTCGCCGGTACGTGTAGTAGTTCTCATGGCAAAGTCTTTAGACGAAGTGGTTGAACAACTTCAGAATGGAACTGCTCGTACACAAGCTTACTTTTGCGATACATTTTTTTGCTATGAACCTAAATGGGGGCAGTTCGCAGGCGTACTGTGTCGTGCAAATGAGTTCAACATTTCGGATCGATGTGCAAAACTTTCGGAAACTGTCTACTCCCTGCCAAGCTACACAATTTCCTCCGGGGATATCTATAATTGGGATGATCGTAACCTAAGATTTCTAAAAACACTTCAGGTGGGAGAGCCTTCTGGATATGTTTCAATAGGAAATACAGACGAGGTTATTCGCACGCTCATTCTTGAACGCACCACATGGCCTTTGTTTAAGGAGTGTATTGGTGCCACCAAGGCTGAATGGAAACATTGCAAACTTCTTCTTGAGAAGATTTGCGGAGAATCTTTGTACGACGCGATTGTTCAAAAACTAAATTGTACTCTGGACCAAGCAAAACAGACAGTTGATGATTTTGTTAATCGAGCAGATGCATTGATTAAAGTCGGCGATATCGATGTTAATGTGTTGGCTGAAATTGCAAAGAATCACGATGAATTAAGAGAATTATGCGAAAAAGCCGTATCCGTGGAATGGCATAATTCTCATGCTGCTGAAATTGCCAAAGCTGAGGCAGAAGTTTCAGAAATGGAAGAAACAATATCCATTGCAAAAAAGCAGCATAGTGAACTACTTGCAGAAATTGCCACAAAACAAGGTGAACTTGATCGGTTACTTGCAGAGATAGCGCAATATGAATCGATTGGAAAAGAAACGCTGGTCGCAGTGCGCCAGAAAATTGCTGACGCGCAAAAAGATATGGCAGGATTCATTGCTGATATTTCTGTTTTTCTGCCTCAGTCAAATGCAACCTTGCCGTATGGGAATCCCCCTGCCTCATGGCAATACAGCAGTACCAGTGGCCAATATTCTGATGAGGATATTGAACTCGCAGAAAGCTGGCGCAATGAATATGATGCAATCTATCAGAATTTGTCATGTGCGTTGGGCATTGAACCAGACTTCTGCTCAATGCTCACTGCTTTTCTGTATGCAACCCATATCAACAATGTGCCAACTTTGATTGCAGGCCCTGGGGGACAGGATATTGCTGAGGTGCTGTCTGTTTCGATGTACGCAAACGGAGCAGGACAATTGACTTTAGGAGATGAATGTGACCTTTCTATAGTGGAAAGAATCAGCGAGGCTGACGATTCTATTGTGTCGGTTCAAAATATGTTCGGAAAAGGGTGGACGGATGCATTACCGCAGAAGTTTACAAGACTCAAAAAGCAGATAATCTGGACCCATCCATATGTCGAGGATATGCTTATTGAGCCGAAAGGCCTTTATAATTACATGTTCCCTGTCCTGAGTGAATGTTTTATAGGAAGTTTACCTGCTCTCGAGACATGGCCAAGTAAACGCGCTGAGAAGTTCCAACCATATGTTTCTGAGGAAAAACAGTCTCTCCGGATATCTGCATTTAAGCGTTTGGGCCTTAGCAAACTCCTATTGGGCCAGTTAACTCGTGTCCTGTCCGATGCAAAATGCATTTTGGAGAATCCCGCAAAAGATAAGGACTTGGAACTGCTCTTTGGTGTGCTTCCTCTCTGCGTACTTACCGGGAGATTGGATGTCTTAAAGGATGTTATTGAAGGCGAGAGCGGAATCTCCAGTTCGGTAAAAGCTGAAGTTGCAAGATATATTGAGGAAGAGTGAACGATATGATAAACGACCTAATTGTTTCAATTGGAAGGCAATTAAATATTCCGCAGTCAGATGACAACAAATGGGTTTGTCGGGTCGTTTATAGTGTTGCTGGGCAAATGGCTCTCGCTTCGCTTTGGGATCACACCGAGGATGGAGGTTCAGTTTCTATTCAGCACTTCAAAAGCAGAATTGGCCAGATTTTTGATGCTTATGAAGGCATTTATCCGAAGATTGGATTTCTCCTCCCGCATGACAAGACGGATTTGATTGAGGAAATGTACTCTATCTATCTGCGAAATGGGTTCTTTT
>CASDUO010000002.1:0-71482 GCA_949284065.1 uncultured Bacillota bacterium | reverse complement strand
CGCTCTTGCAACTGGAGGAAATGGGGTTCTTGTTCTTCACAGAGGTATTTCACCTGACTTGAAGTTATTTATGAGCGGATTGGGTTTCTATTCCGTTCAAACTTCAACTTCCGACAGGACAATATCATCAATGTTTGGTTTGCAGAAGCAGTCGTTTGAAAGCTATCTCGAAGAACTGTTGGCTCATTGCGAATGGGAACAAATAGAATGTCCAGATAACTCAGAGTTTCTGCGGCTTGATCCTCCATTTAAATGGGGGTATTGGCAACAGATTCCCGAAAAAAATGACCATATATCCCTTGCAAGATATGGTGAACCAAATAAAATTTTTGTATTTTATCGATACAGTAATGGGGTATTTCTGAATACACCGATTCCAGAATGGAGAATGCGGGACTATTTTTCGAATGTTCCAGGCAACCACGGCGAATATAGAAGGGTTGCAATATCACTTCTAAAAAAACATGGAACACTTCCAGAAATCAAAACGAAGGCAAAGGGAAGTCTGATAGAAATCAAACTTGGCTATCGTCTGCCACCTTCGGAAGAAAACTTCTTCAAACTCTATAGCTGGCCTGTGCGATATGATTTTACATCAAAAACGCCCCAAGTCTTTACAAGAATGATGGCAAGGCAAATCTATCCTATGTTCAAACATGAGTTGGAATCAATGGGTTACTGCTTTGTGGAGGAATGATTATGTCCAATGGTGCAAACGGAGTTCACTTGCAACTGCGTGAAGCTCTGGAAAACTATATAAAGTCGCAATATTTTGGGAAGTCGCCTATCTTGCTGTCCGCTGCACAAAATAAGCTGAATCAAGAAGGTGTTCTTTATCAAAAACCGTATGTTGAATCATCACCTGCTTACAAAAGTACGACAAACGGAATCCAGTCATCTCCCAAGTTACCTGATTGGCTGAAAGACTATTTTAAGGCGCTATCAGACGCCAATCTTGGCGTATACCCATCACCTTTTTGTCACCAAATTTCCGCTTTGGAAGCGGCATTTGAGGGTCAGGATCTGTTTGTGTCAACAGGTACAGGCTCTGGTAAGACGGAATGTTTTATGTGGCCCTTGATGGCAAAACTTGCTTCAGAAGCAAGAAATAACCCTGATAGTTGGGCTATGCGTGGTGTCCGAACGATTATCATGTATCCTATGAACGCCCTGGTTTCTGACCAGATTAGTCGTTTGCGTCGTTTGATTGGCGATCCAGACCACCGATTTATAAATATATTCCGCACCGCATGTGGAAATAATTCCCGCCGGCCTCAATTCGGCATGTATACCGGCAGAACTCCTTATGCAGGTAAGGAGCCCCGACGTAGTGAGGACCGTTCACTTGCGGCAACATATTCTCGTATGGTTAATCCTGAAAACGACGAAGAAAAAGCTTTTTTAGAGAAACTCATTAAGGACGGAAAACTACCGGCCAAAGAAAATTTTGATGAATTTCTTGAAAGAGGATTGGTTGAAGTTTTTTATATGCCCATAATTTCAGAGAAGGGTGCCCATCTGAAGATATTGGTAGAGCAGGATGATTTCCATCTGTTTCGAAAAAAAGTCATGAACGAAATCATGCCATTCATTTTGGACAAGTATTTTTCAAATGACGACTCTGTAGATATCGATACTCTGAAACTTGCGCTGGAATATCAGAGCAATGCCATATTGGGTGTATTCAAGCATTGGTTCTCATGTGAGGATCCGATCCCCATAGAAGAGCTGGCCGAAAAAGTCTACACTATCTCATGCAAGGGTGTGATAAGCGTTGTACGAGATGAGATCAGAAAGGCCGGTAAAGGATGCTGAGCGAGATCACTTGTATTTGTCCCTGTTAGCTTCCAGCCAGCTTTGGAGTATTATTACGGCAGCCTGTTTGTCGATAACCTCTTTTCGCCTTTTCCGCGACATATCGGCATCCAAAAGCACCCTCTCCGCCTCGACTGTGGTCAAGCGTTCATCCTGGAACATGACCTCTACATGACTCATGCCGTTGCTCCGCAACTTGTTTTCAAGCATGACAGAAAAGTCTCTGACTTTTTCTGTCTGTATACTGTCACTGCCGTCCAGATTCAGCGGCAATCCTATCACCACTGCAGAACAACCTTCGTTTTTTATATACTCAAGTATCTTTCCCGTATCTTTCCTTATACCCACTCTTTCTAAAGTGCATATGCCCCCTGCTGAGATCATCAGATCATCACACACCGATATACCTATTCTTTTATCTCCCACGTCAAGTCCCAGTATCTTCATTTTCATATCCTCATCGTTATTATCGAACCAAGGTGACCCTTAGCCGGCACAGGGTATCGTTTTCGATATATAAGCAATAAAAAACCGCCGGCACTGACTTCCGTAGAGACGGCGGCCTTTTCTTACTTGTTCAGATAATACCTAACTATCTCCTCTGCAAGATCATCTCTGTCAATCTGTCGTATGATATTCCTCGCATTTTTATGGCTTGTGATATAAGAGGGATCTCCGCTGAACAGATATCCGACTATTTGATCTATTGCGTTGTACCCCTTCTCATCAAGCGCACTGTAAACTTCCTCCATGATCTCTCTCGGAGTCATTTTTTGAGGTTTCGCTACATTATCGAACATTATCGTGTTCTTCTTATCCATAGAAACTCCGCTCCTTACGCAATACGTCTGTATCCTAAAACTATCTGTCCTCTATAGTATAACAAAACTAAGTTTATTTAGCCAACAAACTTTCGGCAACTGTGAAGGATTTATGGATTTTTTCAGGATCCTTTCCTCCTGCCTGCGCCATATCTGCCTTTCCGCCGCCGCCGCCGCCAGCTGCTGCGGCAACTTCTTTTATCATCTTGCCTGCATGATACCCTTTGGCGACAACGTCGTCGGTAAGGGAAATGAGAAAGATCACCTTATCGTCATTTTGCGCGGCAAATACCATGGCTACGTTCTTATGCTTTGATTTGACATCGTCGGATATGGTCCTCAGGGAATCTATATCCATATTTTTGAACGATCTTGCCACGAATCTGATACCGTTTACCTCCTTGGAATCATCTATGAGCTTGTCGGAAACAGTGTCCAGACTCTTCTTTTTCAGTTCATCCAATTCTTTCTTACGCGCTTTGTTCTCCGCCACCAGATCCTGTGTCTTTTCAGACAACATTTCCGGGGTGGTCTTAAGTGCGGAAGCGGCTTTTTCTATTTCGAGCTGACATGAAGCTAAAGAAGAAACTACTTCTGTTCCAGTTATAGCCTCTATCCTCCTGACCCCCGATGCTATACCTGATTCGCTCAATATCCTGAAAGCCCCGATCTGTCCGGAGTTGGAAACATGAGTACCTCCACAGAGCTCCTTGCTGTAATCGCCCACGCTGACAACTCTGACGGTATCGCCATACTTTTCTTCAAAAAGTCCTACCGCGCCTTCTTTTGCCGCATCTTTCAACGACATTTCTCTCACTTCCACGGGCATGAAAAAGTCTATTTTCGAATTCACCTGTTTTTCTACCTTAAGGATCTGATCCTTGGTCATGGCTTCAAAGTGATTGAAATCGAATCTCAAATTATCCGCCGTGACGCTGGATCCGGCCTGAGCAACGTGTTCGCCCAGGACTTCTCTCAATGCCTTATGGAGCAGATGGGTAGCGGTATGGTTCCTGGCTATCCTGTTTCTGTAGGGTTCCTCTATCATGGCTTCCACCTGGGTGCCGTTCTTCAGGGATCCGTTCAATATCTTGACTCTGTGACCTATCACATTGTTGAATTTCACCATACCCTTGACAAAGGCACGGCCGTCATCGTTGTAAATGATACCTCGGTCTGAAGCCTGACCACCGCTTTCCGTATAGAATGGAGTCTTGTTGAGGACCACAGTCCCCTCCTCACCTTCCTTGAGGACGTCAAGAGGCTTGCCGTCGGAAAAAATCCCCATGATATCGGCAGTTTCCATTACGCTGTCGTATCCCGTGAATTCGGAGGATTCATCGAAAAGGTAGTCGATGGATTTTTCCTTCCAGCCTTCGTCGCTCAAACTGGCGTCCGCCTGTCCTGCTTCCACCTGCTTCTTCATGTTCGCTTCAAACCCATCGATATCCACCTGGAGTCCTTCTTCCTTAAGTATCTCTTCGGTGAAGTCGATGGGGAATCCGTAGGTGTCATGGAGTTTGAACGCTTTGTCTCCGGAAAGCACTGTGCTCCCTTCGGCTCTCATTTCCTGTATGTATCCCTCGATAAACTGCATTCCCTGATTAAGAGTATCTGAGAATTTTCTTTCCTCGATGCCTATTATTTTCTTTATGTAAGAATGTCTTTCCTCCAGCTCCGGATATGCCCCGGCACAGGTATCTACTACATGATCTACAAGATCCGACAGGAATGCGCCTTGGATGCCGAGCTTTCTGCCATGCCTTGCCGCCCTCCTTATTATCCTTCTGAGCACATAGCCCCTGCCTTCGTTGCTGGGCAGTATCATATCTCCCACCATGAAGCTGGCGGATCTGATGTGGTCCGTTATTATCCTGATGGAAACGTCGGTTTCCGCCCTGCCATTCTGATAAGGGATCCCGGCTTTTGCAGAGACCGCATTGAGTACAGTCTCTATGGTATCCACTGCGAATATGGAATCCACATCCTGCATTATACAGGCTATCCTCTCAAGCCCCATTCCCGTATCTATGTTCTTGTGTTCAAGGTCAGTATAGTTGCCTTTTCCGTCACTGTTGAACTGAGTGAAAACATGGTTCCAAAACTCTATATATCTGTCACAGTCGCATCCGGGCTTGCAGTCGGGATCGTCGCATCCATATTCCTCTCCTCTGTCGTAGTACACTTCGGAGCAGGGGCCGCAGGGACCTGTTCCTATCTCCCAAAAGTTATCATCTTTTCCCAGACGGACTATTTTTTCTTCAGGCATCCCTATTACATCTTTCCAGATGTGGTACGCCTCATCGTCCTCTTCGTATACGGAGGCCCAGAGTTTTTCCTCGGGAAGTTTCAGGACTTCTGTCATGAACTCCCATCCCCACACCAAAGATTCTTCTTTGAAGTAATCGCCAAAAGAAAAACTTCCCATCATTTCAAAGAATGTGCCGTGCCTTGCGGTGTATCCCACATTTTCTATATCCGCAGTCCTGATACACTTTTGCACTGTTACCATCCTGGGGGCAGGAGGTTTTTCTATACCTGCAAAATAGGGTTTCAACGGCGCCATGCCCGAATTTATTATGAGCAGGCTCTTGTCGTTTCTCGGTATCAGGGGAAAGCTTTTCGCCCTGTAATGATCTTTGCTTTGATAGAATTCCTGGAACATTTTTCTCAGTTCGTTCAAGCCTATTTTTTCCATTGACCTTTTCCTCCGATATACTTACAATTAACTCAAGTATTTTACCATGAGCGAGGTGGATTGTCTATGGAATTACATAAGTTAGGAAATACTAATATCCTTGTCACCCCTATTGGGTTTGGGGTCTTGACAATAGGCGAGACACAGTTGGATATGCCTGTGGATGAAGGTGCAGCCGTGCTGTCATACGCTCTGGAAAAAGGCATTAATTTCATCGATACCGCCCAGTACTACAAGACATATCCCTACATAAGAAAATCCCTGAAGGACACAGGTATACGTCCTGTGATTTCTTCAAAATCCCTTGACGTCACCTACAACGGCATGAAAGATGCGGTGAATGAAGCGTTGACCGAGATGGACATCGACTACATCGACATTTTTCTGCTCCACGAGATCAGACAGGGCGACGATTGGGAAATCCGTTCCGGCGCCTGGGAATATCTGAAAGAAGCCAGATCCAAGGGTATAGTGAAGGCTATCGGTATTTCCACCCATCATGTCGATGCAGCGCGAAAGATGTTGGAAGAACCCGATGCAGATGTGGTTTTCCCTCTCATAAACTACGCATCTATGGGCATAAGGAACGGTGACGGGCCCGGAAGCTGCGAAGATATGGCCGAAGTCATAAAAAAGCTTTCAAAATCGGGGAAGGGTGTATTTGCCATGAAGGTGTTCGGTGGCGGCAACCTTCTTACTGATTACATAAAAGCGATGGATTATGTATTTTCCCTTACGGGAATAGATTCTGCCATGATAGGTTTCGGAAAGACGGAAGAAGTCGACAGAGCCATTGAATATGCAGAAGGCAGGATCGATAGGGATTACGCCCCCTCTCTCAAGAATAAAAGGATCCACATAGACCAGGGCGATTGTGAAGGCTGCGGTACTTGTGTGGATCGCTGTACTTCCCGCGCTATCTATATGGGAGAAAACGGATTGGCTCAGGTAGACTACGAAAAATGTATCACCTGCGGATATTGCGCTCCCGTCTGTCCCGTAAGAGCCATAATCATGATAGATAAGAAAAGATGATACCCGTTATACTCATCAATAGGCAGATATGAAACCTCCGCCGATGACAAGATCGTTTTGATAAAACACTATGGATTGTCCGGGAGCCGGGGCACGTTGAGGGGTTTCGAATACAGCTTCTACTTTGCCGTCCGGTAATATGTTCATCACACATTTTTCCGCCCTGGCACCATAACGTATCTTTCCGTATGCGGGGATGGATACGAGGTAAGGATTTTTATCACTGTGCTCCCCGTCGTTACATATTTCCAATTCCCCAGGCACATCAGAAGGATCCACAGATGCTTTTTTGCCCATCCATGGGAAAACATTCGAGTGAGAGACCACGCGGGCATGGAAAAGATCCCTGTCATCACCAAGGACCACCTTATTGTCCCTGCCTGATAGTTTGATCACGAATACCGGTCTTCCAAGGGCTACACCTAAATGCTTCCTCTGTCCTACAGTATAATTTACCAGCCCTTTATGTTTACCCAGGAGCTTTCCGTCAGTATCTACGAAATCGCCGGGAATAGGCTCGTATCCCCTGTCCTGTATGAATCTGCTGTAACTGCCGTCAAGAAAACATATTTCCTGACTGTCTTTGGATCTTGCATTCCCCATATCCTTTGAAAGTGCCAGCTTTCTCACTTCATCCTTGGAAGCTATTTCGCCCAGGGGAAGGACAAGCATCTCCAGGATATCCTGAGGCAGACGGTACAGCATATATGACTGATCTTTTAGCATATTCACAGCCTTTTTCACATACCAGACATTCCCTATCCTCTCCTTCCTGGCGTAATGACCTGTGGCGATGTGGCCGGCTCCCTGTATCCTAGCCTCATCTGCCAGGATCCTGAACTTTATGAGGGGATTACATATGACGCAGGGATTCGGAGTGTATCCTGACATATATTTCTCACAAAAATCCTTTACAACCACATCCTCGAACTGTTCTGACACATCTTTTACGATCAGAGGTATACCAAGCTCCTGTGCCGTCTTACGAGCCTTCATCTCTTCATCTCCGCCAGATTTTCCCCTGACGTCGAAGTAAAGCCCTGTGACATGAAATCCTTTTTCTTTCAACAACAAAGCGGCGGCAGTGCTGTCCACTCCGCCACTCAATCCTAATATTATCTTTTTATTTCCATGATCCATACTGTCCCCCATGATATCCCGGACTACTCATCTGCTACATCATGATGATCGTCTTCGTCGGCGTCAGGGTCGAATCCTTCAAGGCCTTTGTAAGTTTTGCCATTCTTTTGAGCATAATCGTATATGGCGGATTTGATGGCATGATCTGCCAGCACGGAACAGTGTATCTTCACATCGGGGAGACCGCCAAGCTCATTGATGATCTGTTTGTTAGTAAGTTCCAGAGCCTCATCTACAGTTTTCCCGATTATCATTTCCGTTGCCACGCTGGAAGATGCGATCGCGCTGCCGCATCCGAACGTTTGGAATTTCGCATCGGAGATCACATCATTATCGTCCACTTTTATAGTGATCTGCATCATGTCACCGCAGACAGGACTGCCGTATTTTCCCAATCCATCAGGATTCTCTATTTCCCCCACGTTCCTCGGATGCATGAAGTGATCCATCACCTTATCGTTATACATTGCCATTTACATTACCACCCTTTCTTTCCATCCACAGATGAGATGTTCCTTAATTTAGCTACTACCTCTTTCAGGCAGTCGACCGTATAGTCTATATCCTCTTTTGTCGTGAAATCCCCCACCGTAAACCTTATAGTCCCGTGTATGAGTTCGGCGGGAACGCCTATGGCCATGAGGACATGGGAAGGTACGAGGGAAGCAGAAGAACATGCAGAACCTGTGGAAACATATATGTTCTTCTCATTGAGAAGGAGCAGTATAGCTTCTCCTTCTATGTATTTGAACGTAACGCTTGCATTGCCCGGATGTCTGTATTCCATAGAGCCGTTCACCTGAACATCAGGTATTTCTTCGGTGACTCTCTTCAGGAAATAATCTCTCAGCCCGGACACCTTCTTTATATGATCTTCCAGATTATCGTACGCTATCTCTGCCGCCTTGCCGAATCCCACTATACCTGCAAGATTTTCGGTACCTGCACGCTTTTTCTTTTCCTGACCGCCCCCATGCATGTAGTTGCTGATCAAGGTCCCCTTTTTTATATAGAGGGCTCCTACTCCCTTGGGTCCGTATATTTTATGAGCGGACAGGGACATCAGATCGACGCCGAGATCTTTCACATCGATAGGCACATTGCCGAGAGCCTGTACGGCGTCTGTATGGGAAGTGATACCGTGCTCTTTAGCGATCTTCGCTATTTCTTTTATGGGCTCAATAGTACCGATCTCGTTGTTCACCATCATTATACTGATCAGGACCGTCTTGTCTGTTATGGCTTTTTCCACGGACTCAGGCGATATCCTGCCCTCCTTGTCCGGTTCTACATAGGTTATGTCATATCCGCGCTTGCTCATATAATTTCCCGTGTGGATGATAGCATGATGCTCGATATTGCTGGTTATTATGTGATTGCCTTTCTTTCTTTTAGCGTCGGCTACACCGAAAAATGCCCAGTTATCAGCTTCCGTTCCACAGGATGTGAAATATATCTCCTCCGGTGCGGCGTTTATGAGTTTTGCCACCTTGGCTCTGGCGATATCGACCGCTTCTTTTGATGCTGATCCTATTTTATATAAACTCGATGGGTTGCCGTAATGCCCCAAAATATACTGTGACATTTCCTCTGCAACCTCTTTTTTTACCGGTGTCGTAGCCGAGTAATCGAGATAAACTTCTTTCATCGTCGCTGCCTTCCTTTCTTACTGATACATGGCTCATACTATTATGGCCTATACATTATTTATTCCCTTATTTCGGGTATCTAATCGCACTGCAATGCTTTTATACAGCCGACTGCCGTCAATCTACGAATTCGATATCCTCAAGCTTTCGGCGCATATTTTCCTTGACTGCGTCAATGTATTCCCGCCGCAACTTATCTCTTTCCGCGATCTCCTCGGGAGAAAGGCTGCCTTCTTTAGCTTTTTTTGCAAGTTCGTTTATCCTGTTTATTTTTTCCTGAGAAATACCAGCCATTTCCTTCTCCTCATTTTTCGTGGGTCATGACATATTATCCGGGAAATTATATCACAAATACCCGTTATGTTCACTATTTTTACCGATAGGATCCACCTTTTCATCTCATTTTTCGGATCGAAATAGATTTTTTACTCATAACGAAGAAATCCACAGAGGAAAGATCGTAAAAATACAAGGTCAACTTTTAGCCACTATGTACGAAAGCGTCATATAGATCATATCTTGCCGTCAATGTAACCGGCGAAACATGTTTTTAGTGAGACAGACCGCCATCGACCATAAATACCTGGCCTGTCATGAATTTTGATGCATCGCTTGTCAAGAAAATGATAGGATCCACATATTTATCAACGGTAGCGACTCTGTGGATCTTTTGCTGATCGACGACCCAGTCAATTTTTGCTGACAAAGCCGGATCTGATTCGACACCCGGTGTAGGCGTCAGCGCAGGTCCCAGTGCATTGACATTGATACCGTATCCTGCAACATCGGCTGCAAGCCCGCGCGTGAAGCCGATGATGCCCATCTTAGAGGCCATGTAATGGGAGATCCCGGGGATCGCCATATTGATAGAGTCAGAAGTGAAATTTACGATACGTCCCCATCCGTTCTTTTTCATATTGGGTATCACCGCTTTGCACATGTAATATTGGGAGTATAAATTTACTTTTATGACCCTGTCCCATGTTTCAAAATCCAAGTCCTCAATATCAGCGAACGGATAGATCCCTGCGTTATTGATCAGAATATCGATATGACCAAAATGTTCCAATGCCTTCTGTACAGTTTCTTCTACTCCATTCCTGTCAGATACGTCACATTGCAGGATCAAACATTCCTGCCCTTCTGCCTCTACAAGCTTAGCTGTTTCTTCCGAACGGGAACGAGCTACGGCAATGATGTCCGCTCCCTGCTTTGCCAGACCGGCACAAAGAGTTCGTCCTATACCTGCAGAAGCGCCTGTGACTAATGCGACCTTGTTCGTGTGTGTTTTACTCATGTCATTTCTCCTTCAAATCGTACCCAAACCGTAAAGCTCATAAAAACCGGTAGTCGATCTTACTGTAAGACTCGCGATGTTGTTGAAAAATACGATTTTGTATATTAATATATCCATACACCTCATGGATACCACAGTGTAAACAGAGGCACAATGGTCAACGATCCCAAAAATGTGGCATATTCATCAATTACCGGATTTATGTGTAATATTTTCGAAAAAAAGGATAACCATAGATATGTATGACAAAAGAGTGGAAAAAACAAAACACAGCCTTTGTATGGCGCTGATCACGTTGATGCAAGAAAAAAAGACATCTCGAAGATATCGATAAAAGAGCTTACAGAATGCGCGAATGTGAATAGAAAGACATTTTATAACCACTATGACCGGATAGAGGATATCTTCGTTGAGATAGATGATAATGTGCAAGATTCTTTTGAAAGGCAGTTAAAGGTATTACTCAAAAATGATACCTTCGATGTTCTCCACATATACAAGGCTATCAACAACGCGATGAACCAGTTCCCCGAGTATCATCTCGCCATTATCCATATGAATCGATATTGGATCCAGATCAATAATTCTATCGCCCTTCTGAAAAAGTACATCCTCAAGTTCTATAGATCAAAAAACCTTACGGCAGGAAAAGACCGCCTCCCCTATTTGGATTTTTATGCGGATTACCTTTCATATGGGATGTTAGGCATGTTCCATGAATGGTATGTTTCGGATTCCGGCATCAGTCTTGAAGATCTGTCACGATTTTGGGAAAAAGTAAATGGTCCCGAAGGGTTTCATAAGGTGATATCAGCAAAAGAACCGACATGATCGGTCCTTTTGCACTTGGGGATTGCTAATCACAAACGCATTTTGGTTCGTGAGAGGAAAAGCGTATTGAGTAAAATATGTATAATATAAACCTTACCTTTTGACAATAAAACAGTTTATTTTTGCTGCATCAAAGGGGATCTTTGTCGTTTGACAGCCCTATAAACACACCTCGTCCTTTATTTTTTCGAATATCTTGTCTCCTATACCATCTACTTTCTTCAAATCGGTTATCTTCTTGAAACTCCCGTGTTTTTCCCTGTATTCCAATATCTTTTCAGCCGTCACCGGTCCAATCCTGTATAAAGTCTGCAGTGCTGTGGAATCCGCCAGATTTATGTTGACCTTTCCTGCATTGCTTCCTCCTGTGGATTCGGAATTCGGGGAAGCCGGATCGGCTTTTCCCCTGAATGGGATATATATCTTTTGTCCGTCCTCTATCTTTGCGGCTCTGTTTATCTCAGTGGTGTCGGCATCTGCAGTCAGACCTCCTGCAGCATCGATCGCATCCTCTACTCTGCTGCCCGACTCAAGTTCCACCACGTCCGGATCCTTCACGGCGCCTCCCACATCGACGATGAGGAATGAGGTTTCTTCGGTTTTTTCTTTCATATTTCCTTCCGTGATCCAGTCATTTTCAGCGGAGCTCACGGATATCTCTTCATCTTCGTCGCCAAATATGAAAAGTCCGATGCCGACTGCTATTATCAGCCCCACTATTGAGAATTTAAGGAGTTTCTCCTTTTTCCCTCCCGTGTATCTGTCCTCAGTTATGTTTTTGAGTCCCATAAAAAACCTCCGGTCATCTGTCTTGGTTAGATGATAATACCGAAGGCATTAAATGTCAATATTTTCCAGAACATCCAATAATTATCTATACGAACAGCGCGGATCGCTGTATTTCCAAGGTTTCTCTGTGTAGGGGAATATGTAGGAAATCAAAAAAAGCCCTCAATAAAAGCTCAGGAGAAAGGTTTTCACTGCTTCCCGCGTCTAATTCGGTTGACAATAAAATTTTTCTGTCATCATATTCGATCTCCAGTTTCTTTATCCCCTTTTTTATATCCACCGAAACGCTGTCCCTGCTTTTTTTCTTTTTCTTCATCACTTCGATCCTGTCTTGGGACAGGAAAGCTTCCTTACCCCCGGTTTCTTCTATGTGCCTTCTGATGTTCCCGTCTTCGTCGGGTATGACTATGTCATAGGCCGCTTTGTAACAAAGGGAGGCCAGGGATCTGCTGTTTTCCGCTTCCTTCACATCAACGGCGGTGAGCCCTTCCGGCATCACTGCCGATATCTTTTCAAAGAGTTCCCTGCACTTTTCGTCTCCCGGGACATCGTCGTCCCTGATCTCGAATTCAAGCATCTCACAAAGGGATGTATATCCCAGTGACAGAGGCTGGCAGAGGCTCATCTTTCCGTGAGGATTGAACCCTTGAGTATAAGCCAGGCTTATACCGGCTCTGCTGAACATGCGGTTGAACAGTCTCATCATGTCGAGATGTGATGTGTACTTGATATATCCCTGTTTTTTGAACGTCAGTATGTATTTACCCATTTCTGTCCCTCTCATACGGTCATTTAAGCATCCTGCATTCCGTAAAGCTATTGATCCCGCAGTCATTACAGCCCAGACGGCAGTCTTTGGTCGTGGATCCAATTCTTGCCTTTTCGTTCTCGCTGATCAGATAGTCTCTTTTTATTCCCGAGTTTATGAAATCCCAGGGAAGTATCTCTTCATATCCCCTGTCCCTGAAACAATAAAACTCCGGATCCACAGACGCGTCTGAAAGTGCATTCCGCCAGACGTCATCTTTGAATGATTCGCTCCATCCATCGAATTTACAGCCTCTCTCCCATGCCAGTTTCAGACCCTCTCCCACTCTGCGGTCCCCACGGGCGAAGAGTCCTTCCAGGATGCTTATGTAAGATTCGTGATAGTTGAATTCCACACCTTTTACCTTGAGCAGAGATGAGAGGATATCGTGCTTCCTGCGGAAATCCTCCTCTCTATCCTGGGGATGCCATTGGAATGGAGTGAAAGGTTTGGGAACGAAATTGGAAACACTCACCGTTACTGAAAATCTTCGGCCTTTGTCACAGACCAGTTTTTTACCCAGTTCGCCTATTCCTTCCAGATCTTCTACCGTTTCTGTGGGAAGTCCTATCATAAAATATAATTTTACCCGGCGCCACCCCAGTTCCATGGCCGTATTTGCCGCATCAGTAAGGTCCTGTTCACTCACTTGCTTGTTGATGACGTCTCTGAGCCTTTGGGTCCCTGCTTCCGGAGCGAATGTAAGTCCTGATTTTTTGTATTTTTGTATGCCGGAAAGGACTTTGAAGCTCACGTTGTCCAGTCTTAGTGACGGCAAGGATAGAGATACGTTACGGGCGGCACATTTTTCAGTCAGCTCTGTTGCAAGTTTCTCGAATTCAGAATGGTCGGAAGTGGAAAGGGAGAGAAGTCCAAGTTCGTCGTATCCGGTGTTGTCCAACTGTATCTCGGCCAGTTCCTCGATCCTTTCCCTGCTTCGCTCTCTCACCGGCCTGTATATCATCCCTGCCTGACAAAACCGGCATCCTCTGGTGCAACCCCTGAATATCTCCACGACCGCCCTGTCGTGAACGGTTTTTATATACGGTACTATGGGGGACGTCGGGAACCGCACAGCATCCAGGTCGTCTATCATTACACGTTCGATAATATCGGGAGCACCTTCAAAGGTCTTTTTACGCTCATCTATCGTTCCGTCATCTTTATATGTGACTTCATAGAATCCGGGCACATAAATACCTTTCATCTTGCAGATCCTCCTGAGGAACTCCACGCGCCCTTTGCCGCGGTTCGCCTTATATTCTCTGCACAATTCGAGATCTATATATTCCCCGTCTCCTATGACGAAAACATCGATGAAATCTGCAAGAGGTTCCGGGTTGAAGGCACACGGACCTCCAGCTATGACTATAGGATCATCTTCTCCTCTGTCCTTGCTGTAGAGAGGTATCCCGGCCATATCCAGCATATTGAGTACATTGGTGTATGACATCTCATATTGGAGGGTGAAACCCAGTATATCAAAATCTTTGACATGAGATTTCGACTCCAAAGTAAAGAGGGGCATGTGGTTTTCCCTCATGAGCTCCTCCATATCTGTTGCCGGAGCGAACACCCTTTCACAGCATACATCCTTGTCTTCGTTGAGGATATCATAGAGTATTTCAAGCCCCATATATGACATTCCTATCTCATATATATCAGGGAAAGCGAAAGCAAAACTGACCGGCTCGCCGGGTTTTTCAGTTTTTCGGCTGTTGTATTCCGTGCCTATGTACCTGGCAGGCTTTTCCACCTGGCCAAGGAGGCGATCAAAAGTTTTTTTGTCTATCTTTCTCATCTCTTCTCTTCGGTGACCATGTCTTCCATGTTCAGGCCTGTTATGTGTTCGATAGAGCTGATGAAATCTTTCGCATCTTCCATCTTCGCTCTTATTATCGCTTCGACCTTCTTATCGGCTTTTCTCTTATTTATTATATATTCCATACGTTTATCTATCCCCACGTATCTATCCTCGAGAACCAGCCTGTCGGCGAGACACATTATATCTGTTTCGTCGATGTTTTCGGGGGAGGAAAATTCGGGATAATGCATATGGACTCTGACGATACCCGCTTCTTCATTGAATCCCTTTTCTTCCAGCAAGCGGGCTCCGGCCTCATCATGATTTTTTTCCGTTCTCGCTACGTCATGGAGCAGAGCGGAAGCCTCTATCAATCCCATATCCAGTCCGTATCCATGCCTGTTCAGTTCACTGCCTATACTTACCGCTACACGTGCCACTTCTCTGCAATGAGCTACGACATGTTCCGGCGTTCCGTGATCTTTCAGTATCTCAAGGCACTCCTCCTTAGTAGGATGTCTGTTTTCAGAAATATTCTCACTCATCGAAATACTCCATTTCCATCCCGTTTATGACGATGACATCCCCTTCTTCGAGGCCCATTTCTCTGAGCTTTTCCAAAGCTCCGCTTTTTTCTATATACTTGTAAAGATACCTTATGGATCCGATGTCATTGAAGTTCGTGGAATTGAATATCTTGGTGAGCTGCTTGCCTTCCAAAGTATATTTGTCCCCGTCTCTGTTGCAGAAAACCTTCCTGTAGTCGGGATCGTAGTCATCTTTTTCAAAATCGAAAGTCTCCACCGTTTCTTCTGTCGGCATTTCCGCCTCTACTTCCTGAAGGAGAGTGAATGCTCCTGCGAGGAGCTCTTTGACGCCCACATTTATGGGAGCGGAAATGGGATATACCGGAATGTTTTTCCCTTCTACATATTCTTTGAATTCCAGGTATTTGGGATCGTTTTCATCTATGAGATCCATTTTGTTGGCAGCGACGATCTGAGGCTTGTTGCCCAGATTTTCACTGTAGGAATGGAGCTCCTTGTTTATTTTTTCAAAATCATCTATGGGATCCCGCCCCTCACTGCCTGATACATCGACTACATGTATCAGGATCTTCGTCCTCTCAACATGCTTGAGGAACATGAAACCCAGGCCGGCTCCTTTGTGAGCGCCTTCTATTATCCCTGCGATATCGGCCATGACGAATCCGGAATCGCCTACCTGTACCACTCCCAGATTAGGGGCTATAGTCGTGAAATGATAGTTTGCTATCTTTGGTTTTGCCTTAGTGGATACGGAAAGCAAAGACGATTTCCCTACGTTGGGAAAGCCTACGAGGCCTACGTCTGCTATCAGCTTGAGCTCAAGGATGACCTCTCTCTCCTTGCCTTCTTCACCGGCTTCGGCAAAATTAGGGGCCTGTCGCACGGAATTCTTGAAATGGACATTGCCTTTCCCGCCTTTTCCACCTTTGGCGACTATGAAAGAGTCCCCGGGGGTCACCAGATCGCGCATGACCAGTCCCGATTCTTTATCTATCACTACAGTTCCGGGAGGTACTTTCACCACAAGATCGCTGCCCTTTTTCCCGTACTGCTTTTTACGCATACCGTTTTGACCATCTTCTGCAGCATATTTTTTTTTGTATCTGAAATCCATCAACGTGCGGAGATCCTTATGGGCCATTATTACCACATTGCCTCCGTCTCCACCGTCCCCGCCGTCGGGACCTCCCTCAGGTACGTAAGGTTCTCTCCTGAAAGTGACCGCACCGTTGCCGCCTTTCCCCGCCGTTACCGTTATCGTTGCCTTGTCTACGAACATATTTGTCTTCCTCTTGATATATGAAATATCCTGCTGCGACTTTCCATCATACACCGCCAGCATGTATATTTTATCACTTTATGGGCATCATGTGTTGAAAAAGAGCCCCTTCTATGAAGAGGCTCATGTTCTCTGTTCTCACATTTTGAGATCCAGCAGATCTACTGTACTTTTGGGTAAACGCTGACCTGCTTCTTTTTCTTATCTTTTCTCTCGAACTTGACGGCGCCGTCGATCTTGGCAAAAATAGTGTCGTCTCCGCCTCTGCCGACGTTTTCACCGGGATGGATCTTTGTCCCCCTCTGTCTCACGATGATGCTGCCTGCAGTAACGAACTGACCGTCTCCGCATTTCACACCAAGCCGTTTGGACTCACTGTCTCGTCCGTTCTTGGAACTTCCTACTCCTTTTTTACTAGCCATTGGTCACACCTCCGTTTCAGTGTATATATATCATGATCATCTGTCTACTTTTCCGCTGCCTCTATGGCGTCCAGTATATCCTGTTTTTTAGCGCTCTTGTTTATCTCTATGCCGTTCTCTTCAGCATAGGCGATGAGCTCATCCTTTTTCATTGCCATGGAAGGCTTTTTGCTCTCCGATGTTGCACTTTCTTTCTTCGACTCCGCCTTGACAGCCTCGTCTGCGGGAGCCTCGGCTACCGGTTCTTCCTTTTTAGGCGCTGCCTTCACGGCTTTGGGCTTGTCTTCGCCTATACCCGTTATCTCAATCTTCGTATATGGCTGTCTGTGTCCCTGCTTTTTACGATAATCCTTCTTTGCCTTGTACTTGTATATGATGACTTTCTTTGCTTTACCGTTTTCAACGACTTCGCCGAAAACCTTAGCTGCGTCTACATAAGGCGTCCCCACCTTTGCATCGCTGCCGTCACCCATTACAAGGACCTTATCGAATATGACTTTTTCTCCGGCTTCAACGCTGAGCTTTTCAACGGAGATGATGTCTCCCTCAGTGACTCTGTACTGTTTGCCACCGGTTTCAATAATAGCGTACATGTTTTTTCCTCCTCTTACCGGTGCTCGCCCTTAGGGGTGTATCTCCTTTTGAGATCTCTTGAACTACCCTTCCGGAGCGGCCTACATCACTGAAATATATCACAGGCCGGGAGGCAAGTCAAGGGAAAAATGGCTGAATTCAAGGGCTTTTCCCACGTTACCTTTGCCTTGAGAGAGAAAATCGAGTACAATCGGTATTGATATCAAGAAGAAAAATTATAAAGGAGAATAGTCTAATGGAAAAACTGACTATGGAAAAATTCGAAAAGGCTGCAGAAACTGTGAAAAAGGTCATATTACCGACTAAATTGGAGTACAGTGAGAGCCTCAGCGACCGTACAGGCGGCCGTATATACCTAAAACCGGAAAACCTGCAGTATACAGGGGCGTATAAAATAAGGGGTGCATATTATAAAATTTCCACTCTTAATGAAGAACAGCTCAAAAAGGGCCTTATAACCGCTTCAGCGGGGAATCATGCCCAGGGCGTGGCCTATGCCGCAAAAAAATTCGGATGCCATGCCACCATAGTCATGCCCACCGCAACTCCGTTGATAAAAGTGAACCGCACAAAAGGATATGGTGCAGAGGTCGTTCTTTACGGTGATGTATACGACGATTCATATGAAAAGGCCTTGGACATAGCTGAAAAAGAGGGAATGACGTTCATACATCCCTTTGATGATCTGGACGTGGCTGCGGGACAGGGCAGTATAGCCATGGAGATATTCCAGGAACTCCCCACTGTTGATCACATAATCGTACCAGTCGGAGGCGGCGGTCTCATCACAGGCATCTCCACATTTGCCAAAATGCTGAACCCGAAAATCAAAGTGATAGGCGTCGAGCCAGCCGGAGCAGCCAGCATGACTGCAGCTTTAGCCAACGGCGGCCCGGTTCCACTGCCATCGGCCAGCACCATCGCCGATGGTACTGCCGTGAAATGTGTGGGATCTTCGATTTTTCCTTATTGCCATGATAATATACATAAAATGATTACTGTAAACGACGATGATCTTATACCGGCTTTTCTTGAAATGGTCGAAAATCATAAGATGATAGTGGAAAACTCTGGTTTACTGCCGGTAGCCGCTCTGGATAAACTTGATCTCAAAGGTAAAAAGGCAGTCCTGGTCCTTAGCGGCGGCAATATGGACGTCATAACCATGTCGTCTGTGGTGCAGCATGGTCTCATAAGGCAGGACAGGATATTCACCGTGTCCGTTCTGCTGCCGGATAAGGCCGGAGAGCTTGTCAAAGTGGCTACTGCAATAGCTAACGCCGGCGGGAATGTGATAAAACTGGAACATAATCAGTTCGTAAGCATAAACAGGAACGCATCGGTAGAACTGAGGATAACCATGGAAGCTTTCGGCACGGAGCATAAAAAATCCATACTATCGGCTCTCGAAAACGCCGGATATGCACCGGAATCGGTGACCACTAAACTTTATTGATGATCCATCCTTTACCTGCGATATAAAAGGACCCCATCTGATCATGTCGATGAGGTCCTTTGATTTTATTCTGCTTATCTGTATTGCCGCGTCTATTCTCGAGCCGCTTTCATCTCTTTCTCGATCTCATACTCTACGTGAAGGAGATCATGATGTCTGTCCTTTATTATCACCTTGTACGCACGGGTTATGAAAGGATTGGACTCGGAAAATCTTATCCTTGACATTTTGTCGTTGGCATAAAGCTGTTCGGAACGTTCGCTTCTGATCTCTTTATTGCTCTTAGGCTGTCCTCCGCCGTTGATACACCCGTTAGGACATGCCATCACCTCAACGAAGTGATATTCCAATTCTCCGCTTTCTATTCTTTCGAGCAATGCCTCAAAATTGGCAAGTCCGTTCACTATGGCGATCTTGACCATCATATCCTTATAGGGTACGCTCACCTCTTTGAGACCTTCCAGTCCTCTGACACCGCTGAATGAAATGCCCGTAAGGCTTGCCATATCCTTGTTTTCCACCAGACGTCTTATGACCGCTTCAGTAACGCCGCCTGTTACGCCGAATATGACGCCGGCTCCGGAGAACATGCCGTAATGCAGGTCTGCTGCTTCCGGCTCAAGGCTGTTGAAGTCTATGCCCGCCTGCTTTATCATATTGCCCAGTTCCTGAGTAGTCAGCACAAGGTCTGTATCTCTTTCGCCATTGGTTTTGAACTCATCTCTTGCCGCTTCGTCTTTTTTTGCGGTACACGGCATGATCGCCACCACCCAGGGCTTTCTGGTATCTTTCATGTGTTCTCTGTTTACATTGAGCTCTTCCTTCACCACCTTGGAGAACATCTGCATAGGAGATTTGCATGTGGATATCTGAGGCATCAGTTCCGGATGCTTGTTTTCGGCATATTTTATCCACCCGGGACAACAGCTGGTGAACATGGGCCATTTATGGTCTTCTATGTTCTCTACCCTTTCTAAAAATTCATTGGATTCCTCGATCACTGTCAAATCGGCCCCGAAAGATGTGTCATAGACTTCGTCAAACCCTATCTTCCTCAAAGCAGCGATGATAAGGGGAAGAACGTTGTCCTTATGTGTCAGCCCGAACATTTCACCGAGAGCTATCCTGACAGCAGGAGCTATCTGTACTATGGTCCTCAGGTCCGGATCGTATATGGCATCCCATGCCTTGGATATTTCATTTTTGATGGTTATGGCGCCGGTGGGACAAACGGCTGCACACTGGCCGCAGTTGACACACTGTGTGTTCGCTATTTTGTCCCCGAATGCCGGAGTGACCTCAAGGTTCCAGCCTCTCTCTGCGAAATCTATCGCTCCCACATTCTGTATCTCACTGCACATCCTGACACAGTCACCGCAATGGATACATTTGTTGGGATCTCTGACTATAGAATTCGAGGATCGGTCTATCTCATATTCATCCTTAAAAGCCTTTTTGCTCTTGTCGAAAGAAACGGATTCGATACCGAATCTCTTCGCCAGAGCCTGAAGGGCACAATTCCCGCTTTTCTCACATGTGGTGCATTCTCTGCAATGTGAGCTCAAAAGCATTTTCAGGATCATCCTTCTGTATTTATAAAGCTTGGGTGTGTTGGTTTTGACTACCATCCCGTCTTTCGGAGGAGTGGAACATGATGTGATGACGTTCCCCCTGTCGTCCTCCACTATGCACATCCTGCATGCGCCATAAGTGGAAAGTTCGGAATAGTAACATAGTGTGGGTATATCTATGCCCGCGTTTCTTATTACTTCAAGTATGTTTTTCTCATCGGAAAAGGGCACAATCTCACCGTTTATCGTCATATGTTTTTTATTTGATAACATAGCCTACTCCCTTCCTATACTATATCGATGGCATCCAACTTACATGCCGAGATACATGCCTTACACTTGATACATTTATCATTATCGATAACGTGAGCCTTCTTATACGAACCGCCGCTGATGGCATTGACGGGACATACCTGCTTACAGAGGCCGCAGCCCACGCACTTCTCTTCATCGATGATGATTTTCTTGTAAGCCTGACATGTGCCTGTAGGGCATACGCCGTCTCTCACATGAGCCAGATACTCATCTTTGAATTGGTTTATAGTTGAAAGAACAGGATTGGGAGCGGTCTTGCCAAGTCCGCACAGAGCCGTATTCTGTATCGTGTCAGCCAGCTCCAGCAAATTGTCTATGGTAGTCTCGTCCGCTCTGTTTTTGACTATATCTTCCAAAAGCTCGAGCATTATATGGGTACCTTCTCTGCAAGGTACACATTTTCCGCATGACTCCTGCTGGGTGAAGTTCATGAAGAAATGAGCTATGCTTACCATACAGGTGTCTTCATCCATCACCACAAGCCCACCAGAACCTATCATGGCTCCCACTTTTTTCAAGCTGTCAAAATCCAAAGGCAGATCGAGATGCTCTTTTGTGAGACATCCGCCCGAAGGTCCGCCTATCTGTACGGCTTTGAATTCTTTTCCGCCTTTCACACCTCCGCCGAGATTGAATATGATCTCTCTCAATGTGGTGCCCATGGGGACTTCTATAAGTCCTGTGTTGTTCACATTACCTGTAAGGGCAAATGCCTTCGTTCCGGCATTTTTAGGTGTTCCTATAGCTTTATATGCCTCCGATCCTTCGTTGATTATCTCGCTTACGTTGGCAAAAGTCTCCACGTTGTTGAGGACCGTAGGTCTTTCAAAGAGGCCCTTTTCGACTGTTCTGGGAGGTTTGACCCTGGGCATCCCGCGCTGGCCTTCAATGGAGGCCGTAAGTGCCGAACCCTCTCCGCACACGAAAGCTCCAGCACCCAGGTTGATGTTGATATCGAAATCGAATCCTGTACCCATTATGTTTTCGCCCAGATAACCTTTTTCCTTGGCCTGTTCTATAGCTATCCTGAGTCTGCTTACAGCCAGAGGGTACTCGGCTCTGACATATATATACCCTTCGTGGGCTCCCGTGGCCACACCGGCTATTATCATTCCTTCCAGCATCTTATGAGGATCCCCTTCCATGACCGATCTGTCCATGAAAGCTCCCGGGTCACCTTCGTCAGCATTACATACCACGTATTTTATGTGATCTTTTTGCTCTTTTACCTGGTTCCATTTCCTTCCGGTGGGGAATCCGCCGCCGCCTCTTCCTCGCAGGTCCGAATCCGATATCTCCTGACATATCTCATCGGGAGTCATTTCTTTCAGTGCTTTTTCCAAAGCCTTATATCCGCCGACTGCAACATATTCCTCTATGTCTTCAGGATCTATGACACCGCAGTTCTTCAGGACTATCCTGGTCTGATCCGCAAGGAAACGCTCTCCCTCTTCAGGAATGAGATATTTTTCCACCGGGATACCGTCTTTCAGGTGGAATTCCACTATATCGTCAGCCATTTCAGGCTGTACCTGTACGTATCTGTACAGCTTGCCGTCGTCATCGTAAACGTCGACTATAGGTTCCAGATAGCATATACCTATACATCCGGTGGTCTTCACAGGTATATCCAAACCTTTTTCACCTATGAGCTGTGTTATTTTATCCGCAGTTTTTTTGGCACCGGAAGCGATACCGCAACTGCCCTGTCCTACGAGCACTTTCATACTTATCTCCTCCTTATGCCTCTAAATCTTCTTTTTTTCTTATACTGTTGATTATAGCTATGACAGATTCGGGAGTCAGTTTACCATAGGTCTCTTCGCCCTCATCAGTCTTGACCATCATTACAGGCGCAAGTGAACAGCAGCCGAGACAAGCCACATTGTTCAACGTGAAAAGTCTGTCCTCCGTCGTTTCGCCGTCACTGATCTCCAATTCGTTCACAATGGCTTCTTCCACTCTGTCTGCGCCGCTTACATGGCACGCGGTCCCCTTACAGAGCATTATCAGATATTTGCCGATAGGCTGCAGCCTGAACTGCGCATAGAAAGTTGCCACACCGTAAATTTTAGCTTCAGTATACCCGGTTTCCTCGGAAATGTGTTTGATGACTTCCCTTGGCAGGTAACCATAGATCTCCTGTGCCTCCTGCAGGATTATGATCAAATTTCCCTGTAAGTCTCTGTACTCATCCAAGACTTTGTCCAGTTGAGTAAAATCAAAGGTGTCACAACTCTCGCAAAGGCATTCATGATTTTGTGTCTCTGCTGACATGATTATCCTCCATAAACAATACAATACATAATCTACCGGGTGAATTATATCACCGCTTGGATAAAAATATAAGCAGATTTAACAAGAAATAAGGCAAAAAAGTAAAAATTATGCAAGATATAACAGCAAACTAATACAATGCATCCAGCAGTATTTTTGAAAAAACGGGTCGAAAATGAGAAATCATCAGTTTTGACCTCTCATATTTGAGAAAAATCCTCGTTTTTTTTGTTTTGCACAAAAAAAACAAGTTTGTTATTGATAAATCGATAACAAACTTGTTAAATGCTGTATCTGTTGAAATCTTCGGCTTTATTCTATTATGACGCCGTCTTCGTCTACCTCCGGCAGGGTCCTTTCGGGGATCTTTTCTCCTGTTCTTTCATTGCCGGCCTCATCTTCTCTCATAGCATCTAAAAGAAGGCTCTCTACCCTGTCGAATATATGGGGATTTGCTTCCAGATGTGCTTTGACATTCTCTCTTCCCTGTCCCACACGTTCCCCTTCAAAGCTGTACCAGGAGCCTGCCTTTTCTATTATACCTTTTTCCACTGCGCAATCGATGATATCTCCAGTTTTTGATATCCCCTCACCGTACATGATGTCGAATTCAGCCTGTTTGAACGGGGGAGCCACTTTGTTTTTGACGATCTTGACTCTGGTCCTGTTTCCAAGCATCTTGTCTCCCTGTTTTATCGTCTCCACCCTTCGCACATCAAACCTCATAGTGGCATAGAACTTAAGGGCTCTGCCTCCTGTGGTGACCTCCGGGTTCCCGTACATCACTCCTACCTTTTCACGAAGCTGGTTTATGAATACCACTGCACATTGAGATTTGTTCGTTACCCCTGCAAGCTTTCTCAAAGCCTGGGACATGAGCCGTGCCTGCAATCCTACATGACTGTCCCCCATATTCCCCGTTATTTCATTCTTTGGAACCAGAGCTGCTACAGAATCGATGACTACGATATCTATAGCGCCGCTCCTCACGAGCATTTCACATATCTCCAAAGCCTGTTCGCCTGTATCCGGCTGAGACACCAGCAAATCGTCTATATGGACACCCAGTTTGGCCGCATACTCGGGATCTAAAGCGTGTTCTGCATCTATGAAAGCAGCCTTTCCGCCTGTCTTTTGTGCTTCCGCGATCATATGTAATGTAAGGGTGGTCTTTCCTGACGACTCAGGACCGTACACTTCGATGATCCTGCCCTTCGGTATGCCGCCTATACCCGTTGCCATGTCCAAACTTATGGAACCTGTTGAAATGGCTTCGATATTCAACTTGGCGTCATTATCGCCCAGTTTCATCACAGACCCTTTACCGAACTGCTTTTCTATTTGTTTCAACGCCGCTTCAAGAGCGATCTCCTTCTCATCTTTCATAGTTGCCATATGTTTATAACCTCCGCTTTATACTGCGAACATCTGTTCTTTTTACATGATACACTAAACTTTTATGCAGGTCAATAAAAAAGAATTTCCAATATTTGGTAATCATTATATCTCTCACGCCTTTGACTGTCAATCCGATATACGCGATCCGTTTCCATCAAAAGTATTCGTATTTTCTTTTATCGTCAAAGATCATGTAGTGTGCCAGGATCTGCTGTTCCTTTATCACATGTAATGCATCTTTCCCGAATGCGCCATCCTCAGCGGCATAAAACCGTCCGTTACTGTCCCAATATCCAAAAGCCGTCACTGCCGGGACTTCCTCCATGGCATCGATCATGAAATCTTCATACGGAGCCAGAGGGACACAGGCTGTTTTCAATAAGAGAGGGTAGAGATAGTTTGCCGATATCCTTTCTATATACTTTTCTTCGATATCGTGATTCGCCCAGATCATGAAGGGCACTCTGAATTTTTCCATAAGTTTTTCCGCCGGCAACCCTTCTCCTCCTCCAAGAGCCTTTTCGTAAAACTCCTCAGTAAGCAACGGCTGATGATCTCCCATAAAAAGTATGGTTACCGGTTCTGTCTGTTTCTCGTAATATCCTATGAGTTCTCCCAAAGCTATATCACTTTCATTGGCCAGATCGAGATAGATCTCCGTCTGCTCTTTTGTATCCGGGTCGTACTTCCCTTCGAGTTCCATTACATCGGGCACATTCCTGGATCTCTCCGTATAAGGGCTATGATTCGCCATGGTGAGATTATATGCGAATACAGGTTTTTTATCAGTACGTCTGTCCTCGCAAAACTCTTCCAGCATCTTGAAATCCGCAGAGTCCGAAAGATACTCGCGAGTCCTCTGGTCCTCCTCGATATCAATATCTTCTATGCTGATGAAATCCTCGAAGCCCAGATTCTCATAGGCTTCCACCCTGTTATACCCGCTTTCGTCAAAGGGGTGGAAAGCAAAGTTCCCCTCATAACCATTTTTGCGGAGCGAATGCGCCAATGACGGCACTTTTTTATCGAGATACAGCTGGAACGGCGTGGTCCATGTGGGCATATATGCCATACTGCACCCAGTGAGCACTTCGAATTCGCTGTTGGCTGTTCCTCCGGCTACTGTAGAAACATATGCATTGCCCTTTATGGCATTTTCTTTTATAGAGTGGTATACGGGTATTATTTCTTTATTGGTCTCGATATTTTCAAAGGATCCCAGATCTGCAAAGGCTTCATCTATGATCACGATTATATCCGAACCGCTTTTCGATCCACTCCGGACACTGTATCTTTCCAATATGTCTTCAGCTTTTTCCGTACTGTAACCTTCCGGTTCTTTCACTCTCATAGTCGAAAAACTGCTGAGAAAATTGAGGAGAGTCCCGTTTTCCTTTTGACTTGTCACCGGCTTCATTATATCGGGCCTGATGCCTTTTTCAGACAGCACATCAGTACCGATCGTTACGGTCAGGAAAGAGATGGACAACACTAGGAAAAGAGCGATCACAAGGCTTCGCTCCTTTAGTCCCCTGATCTTGAAAGGTCTCACTTTCCGCACCGCCAGAACCATCGCTACAGCTGCCAGAAAAGTTACGATCACCTTTATATCAGGATGGAATTCATACCCTCCTGCAACGTTCGCCGCGGTTTTGAGGACGGTGAGATCAGGAGCCAATATGGGTATCCCTCTGAATTCCATGATGAAATGATTGGATATGGCAAATGCGGCCGTCACTATGACAGCGAATTTGAGAGCAAAATTGCTGTTGCCCGAAATTGCCAGGCCAAGATCCATCACCCCTCCTATTATAAGCAGATTCAAAAAGAAAACTGCCGGGCCTCCTGTATAACCGCCGCAAAGATACTGGACCAGCAGAAAAAATATACAGGTATATCCTATAGACAGTAAAAGTGTGATGATAAGGTTGGATTTGTCGTCGAGATCATTCCCTCTTTTGAGAAGATCCGATTTTCTGAACTTCATATCTCTGATCTGCAGCCCCGACAGGGATCGCGGTTGCTCCTATGGTTTTTCGTTTCCCCTCTCGAGGAACACTTTCCTGGTGATAAAATTGTAAAATGATACTATGACTCCGGAAATGACCTTCACAAATCTGTAATCCCAACCAAGGGACTCTACCATGCTCCACATTATGATCTGGTTCAGCAGCAGTCCGATGGCCCCAAGCACGACGAATACGATGATGTCGAATCTTCCCTTTGCCTTTCCTCCTGTATCATATACCCATTTGACGCTGATGAAATAATTTATCACCGTGGCTGTCGTGAATGATATACCCGCAGAAATCAGATAATTTATCGAGAACACTTCAGTGAGCAACAAAAGGAGCAGGAAATCTATAGTGAAGCAGGTTATGCCGCACGCAGAAAATTTCACGAACTGGAATATTATTCTCAACTTTCCGCGATATCCACTCATATAGTTATGTGTCCCCCAGTATTTTATGTATCTCATGGAACATGGCGAGCATGGCTCTGTTCCTGATCTTATCCCTGTTGCCCATGAAGTTGCATTTTTTTACGGTCGTACCGTTACCGGAATATGTTGCTATATACACCAGGCCTACCGGTTTTTCTTCAGTACCGCCTCCAGGACCTGCTATACCGGTCACAGCGATGCAGATATCGCTGCCTGTCACTTCATGGAGTCCTTTCGCCATCTCCTCAGCCGTTTCCGGACTGACAGCGCCGTATTTACCCAGTGTCTCCGAACGTACGCCCAATTCTTCCCGTTTCGCCGCATTGCTGTATGTCACCAGCCCTCTGTCAAAGACCTCGGATATCCCGGGTATGTCCGTCAGAGTTTTAGCAAAAAGGCCTCCGGTACACGATTCCGCACAGGATATGGTCAGGTTTTTTTCAATCAGCAGCCTGCCCACTACCTGGCTCAATTCCTCATTGTCACAGCTGTATATATACGGTCCGATGATGGCTCTGACCTTTTCAAGCATTTCATCGACCGCAGCCTCCGCCTCTTTCTCTGTATCCCGTTTCGAGGCTATGCGCAGATAACACTCCCCTTCCTTGGCATATGTAGCCAAAGTGGGATCCGTCTGCCCGTCTATAAGGTCCATAAGGAGAGTTTCGAGGTCGGATTCCCCAAGGCCATAGAGCCTTATGAGGCGATAATAAAGTGAACCCTCTGACAGGTCCTTTATGTATTTTACCACCTGTTTTTCATACATGTCCGTCATTTCACCGGGAGGACCAGGCAAACAAATAACAATCTTTTCACCGTTCTTCAAAGCGAATCCCGGAGCAGTCCCTCTTTCGTTGGGAAGTACAGTCGCTCTGGATGGGAAATATGCCTGTTTCTTGTTGTTTTCGGTTATTTTCCTCTTGCCGCTCGCATTGAAATATCCCACTATCTCATCCCATATTTCCTCATGATAAACTAATTTGTCCTCCATCACATCAGTGACCGTCTCCTTTGTCAGATCATCCTGTGTAGGACCTAATCCTCCGGTAGTGATTATAAGATCACAATCTTTCTGTATATCTACTATAAGTTCTTTCAGTCTCGCCGAATTATCCCCTACTGTATAATGATACATCACATCGATGCCCAGATTGTTCAATTCTCTTGAAAGGAATACCGTATTGGTGTTCACGATCTGTCCGAAGAGTATTTCTGTTCCCACTGTTAAAATTGCCGCTTTCATATCGTCCTCACTGATTCTTTATATTACCGTTTTCGCTCTGTATGTTATCAAAGGCCTCCCTTGGTAAAGACATCCCTGTTTTTCCAAACGTATTCCACACCGCTTATGACCGTCATGATGACACAGGCCCAAAGCACTATCATGTCAGCCGGTATGTCTATGTAACGGAAAGGCCAGTTATCCATTATAAGCATAGGTACAGCCACCATCTGGAGCACCGTTTTGATCTTTCCGGTCATCCCTGCAGCTATAACCAATCCGTCTGCTGCGGCAACGGTCCTCAGACCTGCCACCGTAAACTCTCTTGCCAATATGACTATGAGCATCCAGCCGGCCATGGTACCATCCTGTACCAGCAGGCACATAGCAGAATATACGAGTATCTTGTCGGCAAGAGGGTCCATTATCTTACCGAAATTAGTCACAAGCCCATGCTTCCTGGCCAAATGACCGTCCAAAGCATCCGTAGCTGACGCGAGTATGAAAAGGATCCCCGCTGCATATATTTTATCCATAAGATAAAGCACGATAAACACCGGCACAGCGGCGGTCCTCAATAGTGTAAGTTTGTTTGGCAGATTCATTTCACACTTCCTCTCCCATAAGATCGTAATCCATTCCTTCGGTTATTTTTATCATTATCATATCCCCCGGGCTGTGTGGTCTGTTTGTGGCCACCAGCACTCCGTTATCTATATCGGGGGCATCATATGCCGTCCTTCCACTCCAGATCCCTGTTTCTTCCTTTTCTTCCAGCAGCACCTCCACAGTCTTGCCTGTCATTCCCATATTTTTTTTCAGGGAAATATCCATCTGTATTTTCATGATGGAATCCCGCCTCTCTTCTCTGATCTCAAGTGGTATCTGATCATCCATCTCACCTGCTTCAGTACCTTCTTCCTGAGAGTAAGCAAAGACCCCAAGTCTGTCGAATTCCATTTCTTCCACAAAGGACATCAGCTCTTCAAAATCCTTCTCTTTCTCCCCCGGGAATCCTGTGATCAGAGTGGTCCTTATCCTTATATCCGGTATCCTTTCCCGGAGTTTTTCTACAGTGCCTCTTATCGAAGCCTCAGTGCTCCTCCTGCCCATGGCGGAAAGTATGGCGTCGCTGCAATGCTGTATGGGAAGATCTATGTATTTACAGATTTTATCTTCTTTTGCTATCACATCTATGAGATCGTCTGTCATCCTGTCCTCATAGCAGTACATGAGCCTTATCCATTTCAGATCCTTTATGCGGCACAGTTCCTTCAAAAGTCTGTGGAGAGCATATTCTCCATATATGTCCATGCCGTAGGCGGTCACGTCCTGGGCCACCAGGATCAGCTCTTTTATCCCTTTGGATACAAGTTCCTCGGCCTCACAAGTGATATTTTCTATCCTCCTGCTTCTGTAAGGCCCTCTTATGGAAGGGATCACACAGTAAGCACACCGGTTGTTACATCCTTCTGATATCTTCAATGTAGTCGAATATGCTCCGACAGGAAGGACTCTCCTTTTCAAGTGTTCCGAACAGGTCTCGCTGTTGTATCCGTCGGTTTCCAATATCCTCAGATCGGGATCTCTTATTATCTTTTCTAAGAATTTCGGAAGGTCTTCGTACTGATCCACTCCTACCACACATTTCGCCTCGGGAATCTCCTTGAAAAGCTCTTCCCCGTATCTCTGAGACAGACATCCCGAAATGACTAAGATCTTATCCTCTCCTGCCCAGGCAAGTATGCTGTCTACGGACTCTTTCTTTGCATCATTGATGAAACCACAAGTGTTCACGATTATTACCTGGGCTCCATCAGCGGCCTCCTTGCGATCTATCACATCATATCCGGCTTCAGTCAGGATCCCTGCCGCCACTTCGGAATCATTTTCGTTTTTGGGACATCCGAGAGTCTCTATGTATATTTTTATTTTCCTTTTTTCAGAAGGGTCCAATTCCCGTTACCTCCTGCTCTTCATATCCGGACGGATCACATCTTGAGCTGTTCGCCGTTCCTCTCCTGCTCCAAAAATTTCTCCATTTCCGCCTCTGTCATCTTTACCTGTCTGGGCCTGCTGCCTTCTGAAGGACCTATTATCCCTCTCTCTTCCATGATATCTATTATCCTGGCAGCACGGTTATATCCTATCCTGAATCTCCTTTGAAGCATAGATGTGGACGCCTGACCGGCTCTGACTACGGTTTCTACAGCATCAGCGAGGAGTTCATCTCCTTCGTTGTCCACCTCGTATCCGCTGCCCTTTTCTATCTGCTCGAGCACTCCGCTGTCGTAGCTCCCCTCTTCTCCCTGTTCCTTTATGAACTCAAGGACCTTCCTTACATCTTCCTCGCTTACGAAAGCTCCCTGGACCCTCCTAGGCTGTTTGGCCGTACCTTGAGGGTTGAACAGCATATCACCATTGCCCGCCAGTTTTTCTGCCCCTACCATATCCAATATAGTTCGTGAATCCACTTGAGATGATACGAGGAAAGCTATCCTGCTGGGTATGTTGGCTTTGATAAGTCCGGTGATAACATCCACAGAAGGTCTTTGAGTGGCAACTATCAGATGCATACCTGCAGCCCTCGCCATCTGAGCGAGCCTGCATATTGCGTCCTCCACCTGGGCGCTGGCTGCCATCATCAGATCGGCCAGTTCGTCGATAACTATCACTACCTGCGGCAAGACTTCTTCTTTTCTTCCCTTGACCTCCATGGCCCTGTTATATCCGTTCATGTCCTTTACGCCTTCTGCCGCGAATTTTTTATATCTGTCGAGCATCTCTCGCACTGCCCAGTTAAGGGCCGATGCAGCCTTTGAAGGATCTGTCACAACAGGTATCAAAAGATGAGGGATCCCGTTGTACTGACCTAATTCCACCATTTTAGGATCTATGAGTATAAGCTTCACCTCATGAGGTTTCGCTTTATATAAAATGCTCATCAGTATGGCATTTATGCATACCGACTTTCCGGACCCTGTGGCGCCGGCTATGAGCAAATGAGGCATCTTGTAAAGGTCTCCCACAACGGCTGTTCCTTCTATATCCCTGCCTACGGCGAATGAAAGTTTTGACTTGCTGGTGCGGAAATTCTGAGAACCTATTATTTCCCTCAGGCTCACCATCTGTCTGTTTGCATTTTCTATCTCTATCCCCACGACAGGTTTGCCCGGTATAGGCGCCTCGATCCTTATGCTCTTCGCTTCCATATTGAGAGCTATGTCGTTTTCGAGTTTGACTATGCTGCTGACCTTCACACCTTTTTCCGGCTGGACCTCATATCTCGTAACGGAAGGTCCCTGTGTCACATTTTTCACCTCAGCAGCCACATTGAAACTTTTCAATGTATTCTCAAGCTGCAATGCTTTTTCTCTCTTGTTCAAAGTCGGGACAGAGCCTGCGACCTTAGATGCGGTAAGAAGATCCAAAGGCGGCATCTTGTATCTCGTGTTTTTCTTCACCGTTTTGGTCTGTTCCTTGTCACTTGCATCGTCGTTTTCCGATATGCCGTGCCGGACTGCTACACCCTTGAGGGCCGCCGCCTTTGCAGCTTCCCTTTTGGCGGCAGGAGTATGGGCGCCTATGGGTTCTCCCGTAAATGAGATCCCTCCCTCATCATCGTCGGTCTGCCTGTCTTTCTCATCCGGAACATTCCCTTTTATGGAGGTATCGTTCAGCAGTTCTTCCAGGTCGGTCATATCAGGCTCCCTGTCATCTTTGACCTGGCCGAGATCGTCATTGAGGATACTGCTGTTGTTCATCACATTCAATATATTGCTTTTGTTCTTCTGATCTATGGTCCTGTCCTTCCACGATTCATCTGTGGTCGTTTCCGTATTTCTTTCGGCTATGTCCTCTATCCCATCTCCATCTCCGGTAAAGTCTGCTGCACGCTCGGAAATGCTCCTGTGTTCTCTGCCCTTTTTCCCCGCCTTTTCCACGGCTTCTCTTTTCAATGCCATCTCTTCTTCCAGTTCCTGTTTTTTGATGGCTTCCTGCTGAGCTAAAAGTTCTTTCTCCGCTTTTCTCTCCTTCCTCGCTTCTTTTTTCTCTCTTCCTATCTCAAAAAATCTGGAAATAGGTGTGTTTATCAACAGCATTAGGCACACTATGGCGATGACTGCAAAAAGGATGTATAAGCCGTATACTCCTATCACCTTGTATATCATGGAACCTATATACATACCGAAGACACCGCCGCTTTCCAAAGCTGCGCTTTCATGAAACACCTCTTTTATGCCGAGGATGCCGTATTCCATATTGGGCACCATATGTCCCACGAGGATCATATCCACAGACAGATAGAATCCCGTAAGGAGCAATACTGTCCTGGCGCCCAGAGCAGGCGTCAGATTTGCGAATATGAGTATGGCATACACAATGAGGAGATAAGGTATGGCAAGTCCGCCGTAGCCGAAAAGCCCTGTAAAAATATCAGAGATCCAGTCTCCCACTATCCCGCAGAGGGAAGTGTGCATGGATATCGCAAGGAATCCGCCTACAGCGATAAGGACGATGGCTGTCACTTCTTTTTTGACTCTTTCTTCGGTTTTGACATTTGTCACCTTGTTCTTGCCGGAGTCGGCAGCCTTATTCTTGACACCTGAAACAGGAGCCGTTTTTCGGCTCGCAGTGTTTTTATTTTTTGATCCTTTCGGGCGGCCGGGCCCCCTTTTCTGTGCCATATATCTTTCGATTCCTCTCTATCGATCAGTTTATCCGGTAAGGACCGGTATGCTTCCCATCAGCTGCCTATGAACAGCGCCCACACCACGACGAATGCTCCGACTATCCATGTGTAATAGGAAAAGTATGTGAGCTTTTTGCTGGATACTATTTTTATCATGACTTTTATCGCAAAATATCCTGACAAAGCGGCTACTGCCATACCTATGATTATAGGCATTGCCATAGATGCGTCTATACCCTCTTTGATAGCCGGGGGAAGTTCCATTATCACTGAACCCAGGATCGAGGGTATAGATATGAGAAAGACGAACTTTACCGCAAAAGCCCTGTCAAGACCCATGACAAGGCTGCCGAAAAGAGTCGCTCCTGATCTTGATATCCCCGGCGTTATGGCTACTCCCTGCATGACACCGATGAACACCGCTTGTCTGAATTTCATGGTCTCTACGGTATTGTGGTTCTTTCCCATTTTTTCTGCCACGAAAAGTATACATCCGGTGATCATGAGAGCCGTACCTATGACGACCACCGAATTGTACCAGGCACTGAACATATCTCCACCCAGTATGCCTATGATCCCGGTAGGTATAGTGGCCACTATTATCATGAAGCCAAGCCTTCTCGTGGGATTAGCATTGATATTGGGTCCATTCCCTGTACAGATGTCTTTTATGGTGCGCCCCAACTCCAATATGAGCTCCCAAATGTCTTTTCTATACACTATGAAAACTGAGACCAATGTCCCCAGGTGGAGCATGACTGCAAAGAAAAGCACGCTTTCCCCTTCAATGCCGAAAAAGTACTGCAGCAAAGCCAGATGGCCTGAACTGCTTATAGGCAGGAATTCGGCCAATCCCTGTACCAGTCCCAATATCACGGCTTGAAATACGGTCAATGTCTCCAATGATCTTCACCTCGCTATATATGTTCATATCGTTCTCGATATCTATATCACCATACGGATCATTTTCAGCGCTTCTTCTTTCTGGCACAAATAAATATCACTATCACCAGGGCCAGGGCAACAAGGACTATGCATCCTCCGAGTATGACGAAACTGTTGTTGTTGAAGATCCCGTCCCTGTCTTCTTCAGCTATATCTGTACCGCTTCCGTCCTCCCTGTCATTATCGGCAACCTCTCCCTGAGCGCTGTCTGGATCTTCTGTCACCGTGACGGAAGTTTCAGAGGATGGTCTGTTCATCTCCCGCTCCTCGTAATCGTACATCTCTCGGGTATCGACTCTTATGACAGTATCTCCGGCCCGTAAGGCATTGAATTCCAGTTGGAACACGATCCTCTCTCCCGAAGCTGCAGTGGAAAGGTCTACATATCCTCCGCTGCCCGAAGAATTCCCGCCCGAGACATATTCTAAAACATCCGCATCGTACCTGACTCCAGCATCCACACGGCCTACATTGTCCGAGTATCTTACGGTCACCGTAAAACTCCCGCCTTTTTTGACGGAAGCTTCTGAGATTATATCCACAGTTCCGTCAGCTGCAAAAGCACAGACTGAAGAGAGCTGTATGATGAGTATCAAAACAGGCAGTATCCTGATCCTTTTTTTAACATCTGCCCTCATCTTGCCTCCTCTTTTCCGATTCTATATCTGACATGCCGCGTCCCTGCCAGTACGGGTAAACCGTACAGCTGTCACCCTTTATAAAACCGTCTCTCATTTTGACAGAGCCAACTTATAAGTTTTGATCACCCCTGTAGGAGCTTTCACTTTGATCGAGATCATAATGCTGTCTCCCGTAATATCGAATGTTCCGGTGCCGGTAACAGTAGCGTTGGAGTTGTTGGGCTCCGCTGTCACCGTCACCGATGTGGTCCCTTCAGGGATATCTATGCTGTATTTGGTCGTATGTCTCGCAAAACTCCAGCCCGTTATCTTTTTCCCGTCCTGATCTTTTACGGTTATGGAATCCAATATATTATTGTTCGTCTTTGAATTTGCTGCAGGTTTTTCTGCCGGTCCATCAGGCATGTCTTCATACACCGGTATGTAAAAAGTTATGGGGTAATCATCACTTTCCCTGTATGCATAACTTAGTATCAAACCTTCGCTGGCCGCCCCTGAAACATTGGTCATATACTGATGTGTCCCCATGTCTGAAACCCCGTTGGCTACATTGAATTTTTTGGTATACAAGGTGTTTTGATTTTTCTCGGTATAATTTTCCGCAAAATACATGGCACCACCGGCAAGAGATTTCCTTATGGTGTTCCAGGGCCTGTTGTAGGATGTTGCACCGGTGCCTGCCCCACTTGCCCACCAAAGTCCTCTTTCTACGGAAGACATGGTGGAAGTGGTATAAGCACCTATGTTGAAGTGATTGTATATTCCTTCATATCCTTTGTATTTGCCGGAAATAAGGCTGCTGCCGCCTTTCCAGCCCTGCTCCATGACCACCATGGCCGTTATGACATTGGGGTTCACACCGGAATCTTTACCTGCGTTGTAAAGTCTCGTCACATAGCCATTCGTATTCATGAAACAGTAGCTGTATTTGCTCACGAGGCTCTTTATGGTGTCCTTCGTCTGGCTTTCGGCGTCGAAGTTATGGTCCATGAACTGATATATGTAACTTTCCGTCAGGAAATTCCTGGGGTCCAGATAATACTTTATCACCGCATCTGAAGCCGCGTGCCATTTACCGTCAAAGACGACGAATTCTCCATCCTTGTAATCATAGGCCCCTTTCCTGAAAGATTTCCAAGAATTGGCAGTACTCGACGACACAAGGTTCCTTCCTATGACGGTCTGCTTGCTTACAGCCGTGCTCCATTTGACTCCCGTGTCCTGAGCCTTGAATATCCACTGGGGGTGTTCCTCATGTAGTTCCATGAGCTTCGTCACATATGACGTGGGGAATCCCTGGTCTACAAGGTCTTGTTTGAATTCCTTGTCGGTCATATCATTCCCGCCGCCTGTATCTTCCTGTCCTTTGTCTGATCCCGTCTCGCTGCCGCCGCTCAAAGCACCTATGGTGACATACTGTGCAGCCACATAACGGGTCTTTCCGTTATATTTCAGGGTATACCAATCCATTGAGGATGTCTCATACTCTCCCGTTATCTTTATCTCAGCGCCCTCCTTCAGACTGCCCACCTTGGAAGAAGACGTCGATGCTTTGCTCCTGACATTCAAAGGGCCTGCTTTTACATAGGCCTCTTTCGACTGATCATACACCGTCTTTTTGTATGAAAGGGATGTATATTTTTTGTACACATATGAAGTCTTGCTTTTATAGGTCATTTTGTACCATTTCCCGCTGGTCCCTTTTACGGTGAACGTATATCCTTTTTTCACCGTTCCACGCTTTGCCGAAGACGTGCTTGGCTTGCTCCTCACATTGAGGACCGATACGTTCGTCTTCCTCACTTCCTTGACAGTGCTGCCATAGACTGTGTTTTCGTTCCCCTCAAAAAAAACAGGTGCGCAAAAGACGCACGCTCCAACTAAAAACGAAAGTATGATAGATAATACCTTTGATCTTTTGTTTATAACCATAATAAAGCCTCCGCACACACAGTTATTCTACATTAGGCGAAGGTTAAAAGTCAACAGAACCTTGGATCGGCAACAATGGACAAGTCTTAATTGTCAAGACATATGTTACACTTTGAGAAATACTCTGCTACTACCTGATCTGGACTTTTGAAGTCTAAACATGTCTTTGCTGTTTTGCATAGGACCTGCCGGTATGACAGCGATCCTCTCATGTCTGCAGATCCTGTTACATCGTCGTTCCGTTCATCCGCTCTCCAGATCATTCAGCACATTCAAAAATATCCCTTTTGACAGTTCGATCATCTCCTCGACTGAGATCTTGTTTCTGGTCGCCCACATGAGCACTGCGATCTGTCCGCCAACCAGAAAATCCACATAAAAGTCAAACTTACGCTGGTCAGACTGCTGAACGATGGTCTTGCAGAATCGCTTTGTCACTTCCACAGACATCTTTCTCAGACGAATATGGAAATACGGATCCCCATTCTTTCCCAGCAATACCTTGAAGGCATATCTGTTCCCATGGACATATCTGCAGGAAGTATCCACTATTGCCTCACAGCACGCGTTCCTGTCATCCGCATAACTTTCGCTGTCCATCAAATCGAATGTCTCCTCCAAGCCGTCTAAAAGCTGATCCTCTATCCGCTGGGCGACGGCAGCCATAGAATCGAAATATGTATAAAATGTGCTCCGGCCTATCTTGGCATATTTACTGAATTCAAGGACCTTCATCTTATAGAAAGGTGTCTTGTCCATCATCTCCAGGAATTTGCTGCAAATGTACTTTTCCAAGTTTCTGTTTTTCGGCATAACGATCGTCTCCTCCGTATGGACCGACCTCCGGGATATAAACTGTTCGACCATTCGTTTTCGATTTTATTTTACTCCATCATACATCAAAATGCATCTGTCAGTGGACGATCGGGGGCGGAATGTCTACTCTTTTTCACGGATGCTTGTCCCTCTATTTTTCCCATGCTACAATGCAGCTGTTTCGCTCATAACCAGGCAATCACGATTTTGAAAGGGGATATCAGCAATGGGACGAGTATCCGGAAAAGTAGTTATTATCACCGGTGCGGCAAGCGGGATGGGCCTTGCTGCATCTATGCTGTTTTGTCAGGAAGGAGCCACAGTCATTGCCGGCTACAACCGCACGCCTTTTCCTGAAGATTCATTGAAAAAATCCCTCGATATGGATGGTGAGATCGTTCCTGCCAAACTGACTGTTTCCAGCGAAGAGGACTGGAAAAAAACCACTGCCATGGCAGTTGAAAAGTTCGGCAAGATCGATGTCCTCATCAACAATGCAGGCGGCTATTCCCCCAAATGCAGCATTTCGATCTTAGAGGCCACCGATAAGGATTGGTATGATATGCTCGCCACAAATCTGGTCGGACCTGCCCTCGGAATAAAATATGTCATCCCGGAAATGCTGAAGAACAACGGCGGTTCTATCATCAACACTTCTTCCTCCAGTGCATATCCGCCTGATATGCACTGTCCCTCTTCATATTACGCTGCAAAAGGCGGGATACACTCTCTCACCAAGCATATCGCCATGGAATACGGGAAAAACAACATCCGTGTGAATACCATCGTGCCCGGCGCATTCTATACGGGCGGCATACAGAAGTCGGGCTTGACCCAAGAGCAGATGGCGGCCTTGTATGTGGAAAAAGCACCGCTCCCGCCTCATGCAAGCGATCCTATAAACATCGCAAAGGGTTATCTTTATCTGGCATCTGATGACTCAAAGTTCGTCACAGGTGCTAAGATCGCCATTGACGGAGGCATGACGATTTAAAATCACCGAGCTGTCTTTCGCATCGGTATGATACATGTACCACTCCATCATGGTTTTCATATGGATCATCTATTCAGTCGTTTTGCACCTGCACGGTCCAGAATAAAAAATGCAGGGCAAACGACTGTTTTATTTTCAAAGAACAGTTGATTTTGAAAGGCATGCACCAAAGCATAAAGTATGGATATTCGTTGCCTGTATCAAAATTTCATATCACAGACAAGGATACTCAGATGAAGGCGTGTCACACTTTTTTACGGCTCGACCTTCCAGTCTATGGGCTCTATCCCCTTTGAGATCAAAAATTCATTTGTACCGGTGAAATAGTCCCGGTGGAAATATCCCCTGGAAGCGCTCAAAGGACTTGGATGGACTCCTTCGATCACATGATGCCTGTCGGTGTTTATCAATGCTTTTTTCGCCCTTGCGGGGCTGCCCCACAATATGAACACCATGGGTTTTTCCCTTTTATTCAAAAGCTCTATGACCCTATCTGTAAAAGTCTCCCATCCTTTGCCTCTGTGTGAATTGGCAAGGCCTCTCCTGACGGTCAGCACGGTATTCAAAAGGAGCACGCCGTTCTTCGCCCAGCTTTCGAGACATCCGTGATCCGGGACAGGCAGGCCTGTTTCCTCATTGAGTTCTTTGAATATATTTTTCAAGGACGGCGGTTTCTCTGTTCCTTTCTGGACTGAAAAACAAAGACCATGGGCCTGGCCCGGCTCATGATAAGGATCCTGTCCCAGTATTACGGCTTTTACATCATCGTAGGGAGTATATTTGAAGGCATTGAAAATGCTGAACATATCGGGATAGATCTCCCGTGTCCTGTATTCATTCACAAGGAACTTTCTCAGCTCCTTATAATATTCCTTGTCGAATTCGCCTTCCAGCACACTGTCCCAGTCGTTTCCTATATTTACCATATGGTCTCCGATACCTTTGCTCAAAACTCAAGTAACTGCATCCGTCGTCTTATAGTATAACATCGGAAAAACTTATTCAAGGATATCCCTGTTCGGATCCCTGCTATTTTTCGTCATGAAAATCCTGTGATGCGCTATGGAGTTATGGTAAAATAGTCTCGCTATGAAAGAACATATGATAATCCCCATTTTCATACCCCATCTCGGATGTCCCAACGACTGTGTCTTTTGCAACCAGCGCAGGATAACGGCCCGTGAAGAAGTCCCCGATGTCCCTCGCGTGAAGGACACCATAGACACCTGGCTCTCGTCCACTGAGACCTACAGGCCTGATGTCGTGGAAGTCGCCTTTTACGGCGGTTCTTTCACCGGCATACCTTTTGAGGATCAGCATCGGTATCTTTCTGTGGCAAAAGAATACAAGGAAGCCGGGAAAATAGACAGGATCCATCTTTCCACGCGACCGGACTACATAGATGACAAGATCCTTGACTTGCTCTGCAATATGAGTGTAGATGTTGTAGAACTCGGGGTACAGAGTTTTTCTCCTGATGTGCTGACTCTTTCCAACCGGGGCCATGATATCGATTCTGTATACCGAGCATGTTCCATGATAAAGGAACGTAACATGGATCTGGGCATACAGCTTATGGTAGGACTGCCCGGCGACGACTTCCAACGGTCCCTCATGTCGGCGGAAAAAGCACGGGAACTGGAGCCTTCCGTAGTCCGTCTTTATCCCACTGTCGTCCTGGAAAACACAGAACTGGCCCTTATGTTAGAAGACGGCAGATTCAAGCCATTTTCCATGTCCCAGATGCTTTATACCACAAAGGAAATGTACAAAATACTGGATGTTCCAGGTATTTCCATAATCAGAGTGGGGCTGAAAAGCACCGACCTCATAAACGCCGCCGCAGATCTTTCCGGCAACTTCCACCCTGCTTTCAGACAACTGGTAGAAGGTGAGATCGCGAAGGAAAGTCTTGAAAAACAGCTTATCGAGGCAATGGCAAAATGCGAAGATGCCGGATGCGATACCTGTAAGACAGACAAAACTGACAGATCACATAAGAGGAATTTTTATTTCATGTCTAACGAAAAGTTTTTTCCCGCCATGATAGGCCACAAGGCCTGTAACAAAAAATATTTTTCCGAAAAATATCCTGATTCCCGGATCGCCTACAGAAAAGACGGGAATCTTGAAAACAACAGATACCGTGTGGTAGAATACTGAACGTTTCAGGAGGTATTTGCAATGAGAGCAGTAATAACAGTTATAGGACGTGATATGGTGGGGATACTGGCTAAAGTCAGCGGCACCTGTGCAGATTCCAATGCCAATGTGATAGAGGTCAGCCAGTCCGTCCTTCAGGAATTCTTCGCCATGGTCATGCTCATAGATATTTCAGATATGAATTGTGACATAGACGAGTTGAGAAAAAGACTTGAGGACAACGTTGATCAAATGACTATACATGTCATGCATGAGGATATTTTCAATTCCATGCACAAAATATGATGTAAATGCTCCTGTGAGCCTGTATGTCTGATGTCACCTAACCCGCATCGTCAAGGAGAAAAAATATGATAAACATGCATGACATTCTGGAAACCATAAAGATGATCCAGGATGAGAATTTAGATATAAGGACTATAACCATGGGCATCTCCCTTTTGGACTGTGCCGATCCCGATATAGATGCTTCCTGTGAAAAAGTTTACGAAAAAATATATTCTTCCGCAAAGGATCTCGTTCCGGTAGGAGAATCCATAGAAAAAAAATACGGGATACCTATCGTGAACAAGCGTATATCCGTCACGCCCATATCCATGCTGGTGGGAGCTTCAAAAGGTGATCCCGTAAAATATGCGAAAACTCTGGACCGTGCGGCGAAGGACGTGGGGGTGAATTTCATAGGAGGATATTCGGCCCTTGTCCATAAAGGATTTTCCCCCGGGGATCTCGCTCTCATAGAATCCATACCGGAGGCGCTGGCCTGCACAGAGTATGTCTGCTCTTCAGTAAATGTAGGCAGTACCAAGGCCGGCATAAATATGGATGCCGTAAGGATGATGGGAAGTGTCATCAAAAAAAGCGCAGAACTAACCTGTGACCGTCAATGTATCGGCCCGGCAAAACTCGTGGTTTTCTGCAATGCCCCCGAAGACAATCCCTTCATGGCAGGAGCCTTCCACGGAGCAGGTGAACCTGATAAAGTGATAAACGTAGGCGTATCCGGCCCCGGAGTGGTCAGATCTGCCATATCGAAGATGAGTGATTCAGATGATCTCAATATGGTAGCTGATGTGATCAAAAAAACCGCCTTCAAAATAACCAGGATGGGCCAACTCGTCGGTTCAGAAGCTTCCCAGGCTCTGGGCGTGCCCTTTGGCATAATAGATCTGTCCCTTGCTCCTACTCCGGCTATCGGTGACTCTGTAGCGTACATACTTGAAGAGATCGGATTGGAACAATGTGGCAGCTATGGGACCACTGCCGCCCTTGCCATGCTCAATGATGCGGTCAAAAAAGGCGGCGTCATGGCCTCAGGAAATGTAGGCGGACTGTCCGGAGCATTCATACCCGTAAGCGAAGATGCAGGGATGATAGCTGCCGCCGAAAGCGGCGCCCTTTCCCTGGAAAAGCTGGAGGCCATGACTGCAGTATGCTCCGTGGGACTGGATATGATTGTCATCCCCGGCGACACAGCTGAGGCCGTCATCTCCGGTATCATTGCAGATGAAGCCGCTATCGGCATGGTGAATTCGAAAACTACTGCCGTGAGAGTGATCCCGGCAATAGGAAAAGGGCCGGGAGAGGAACTGGATTTCGGCGGCCTTCTCGGCAAAGGTCCTGTGATGAGCGTAAATGAAAAGTCTCCGGACAAAATGATCCAAAGGGGCGGGCGCATACCTGCTCCCATGCAAAGTCTTAAAAATTGATACTGAACATGGACAGCCGCCCCTGCACCTTACCTGCGAGGCGGCTGGATTTTTTTCAATGCGGGCGTTATTCTTCTTTTTCCAGTCTGAACACATTTATAACGTCTGCATCAGGACAACAGAACCTGAACTCCCCGGTCTTGCCTGATGGCAGCTTACCGCCATATCTGAGTATGTCGATATAGGGAAAGGCCACATGCATCACCATGGGGCAGACTTTCCCTCTTTCCGTATCGAAATCGTAACTGTCACCTATCTTATGGCCCCGGTGACACCTTTCCGTTCCCAAACGATCTACTAAAGTCATTCTTATCTTCGGTTTTTTCATGATCACATCCCTCCCCGGATGATATATGTTTTATGAATGATTTCACACCTTGTCCATTGCTTCGTCCTTCAGCCGGAACCTATTCTTATGTACCTCCAGCAAACCGTCCCTCTGCATCCTTGAAAGCTCTGCCGACATGGCGCTCCTTTCCACAGAAAGATAGTCGGCCAGCTGCTGCCGGTCAAATGGTATATCGAACTCTGTCTTTCCCTGTCTTTGAGACTCTGAAGAAAGGTAGGACAACAGCTTCGTCCTGGTGGTCCTCTTGCACACGTGAGTCAGTTTCTCACTGTTTTTGATGTTTTTGAGCGCCAGGTCAGACAGGAGGTTCCTTACCATGCGGCTGTGATGTGCACAGGCCGAGGGGCACGTGTCCAGTATCCTCCGTACGCCTATCCACATTATCTTCGAGTTCTCACCAGCTGTGACACTGACATCTGCGACCATGCCCGGTACACAGGCAAAGGCTTCACCAAATATCTGTCCCGGTGATATCTTGGCTCTGAGGTTACGGTTCCCCCAAAAGTCCTCCTGCACTACGAGTACAGAACCTGCCACTACCAATCCCACTTCATCCATGGGGTCTCCTGCTCTCAAAGCGTATTCTCCTTTTTCACAACTGCAGATCCGGGCTTTGAGACACCCTAACACTGACTCTATCTCTTCCTCATCGATACCGCCGAAAATCGGAGCTCTTTTCATTACGGGAATAAATTCTTTCATGATTTTCTCCTGTATGTTGTAAATACAACCGATTTGTTGTATATATTATAATATCCTTGTGTCTGTAAAACAAGACTAAGATATGTGATCAGGAGGAAAACCATGCTTAGAAAGATAATAGAAATCAACGAGGAAAAATGCAACGGCTGCGGTATATGTGCCGACGCCTGTCACGAAGGAGCCATAGGTATGGTCGATGGAAAGGCCAGGCTGCTGAGGGAAGAACACTGTGACGGTCTGGGAGACTGTTTGCCCGCATGTCCCACCGGTGCCATTTCTTTTGTGGAAAGAGAAGCGGCACCCTACGATGAAGAGGCTGTCAAAAAAGCTATGAAGGAAAAGAAAAAACAGGAAACCGCTCCCCTGCCTTGCGGCTGTCCCGGTACCTTTGCAAGATCCATATCCCGCAGCAGCTCCGGAAACTCTTCGTCCACTCCATCCGCCACAGGAGAAAGTCAGAGCAGACTCTCTCAATGGCCGGTGCAGATAAAATTAGTGCCCGTCAGCGCACCTTATTTTGACGGAGCGAACCTTTTAGTGGCTGCAGATTGTACCGCTTATGCCTATGCCGCATTCCATGAAAAATTCATAAAAGGCAGGACGACCCTCGTAGGATGCCCGAAACTGGATGAGGGGGATTACAGCGAAAAGCTCACTGAAATCATAAAGAATAACGATATCAAAAGTCTTACGATCGTGCGCATGGAAGTCCCATGCTGCGGCGGTCTGGAAAATGCGGCTAAAAACGCACTGCAAAACAGCGGGAAATTCATTCCCTGGCAGGTAGTCACCATATCCACTGATGGGAATATACTGGAGTAGAGCCGACGTACGGCTCTACAGGCTGCTCTTTACGCGCATCACCGACTCCCTTATGGAAAGGCCGTCGGTGCTCACTATCACATGAGCATATTTTTCATAGAGAGGTCTTCTTTCCTCGTAAAGATCTTTCAATGTCTGTCCATCCTTTATGGATATGCCCCTCTCTTCAATGTCCCCGATGCGCTTTTCTATCCTGTCTACAGAAAGTTTTATATATACTACTGTGCCCATCTCACGGAAATGCTCCATGGCTTCCTTTCCGTATATGGCGCTGCCTCCGGTGGCGATCACCGTTTTTTCGCACTGTATAGAACTGTTGATCCTGTTCTCTGTTTCATTGAATCCATCCGGACCTTTTTCCTTTATGATCTCCGAAAGAAGCTTCCCTTCAGTTTCCTGTATCAAAATATCCGAATCGAGAAACCTGTATCCCAAAGCTTTCGCAAGGACCACACCTATAGTGCTTTTCCCTGCTCCCGGCATACCTATGAGTATCACATTGTTTTTTTTCATTTCCTCTACCATCTGTCCACAATAAATAATTCTAATCGTTCGCCTTCATGGACTCTACCATGTTTATCCTGTCTATCTCTCTCTTCATCAGGCGGTTTATGATGAATACCGTAACGAAAGTCACTACCGCCGCAAAAGGGTAACTCAACCATGTAAGCTCCCTGTTGAACATTATATCCTCCACCTCAGCAGTATGGACCACGAACCGATGGAGCCATATGCCTATGGGTATGCCTACCAATATCCCTATCACCGCCAGGATATTCACCTCTCTGAATATATAGGCCCTCGTTTCTTTGTTGAAAAATCCCAGGACCTTCAGAGTCGCCAGCTCCTTTTTCCGCTCGCATATGATCACATTGGCCATGTTGAACAGCACTATGACAGCAAGGCCTACGGCACACAGAGTTATCACCAGTACTATGAAATCGATACTGCCTATGGAATCTGCGAAGCTGTCCCGCGCCGTGTTGAGGGTTATGGCATAATCCACCTCATCACATTTCAAAAGCTTCTCTATCACGTTGTTTTGGGTGGTATCGTCGCTATCTGATGTCTTCACCAGGACCTTGTTGAACTCGCATCTCTCATCGAATGCTTCCTCATATGTGTCGCTGTTCATATACACATAAGGGGAAAGATAATTCTCTGTTATGCCCGCTACGATGAATCCCTCCCTGCTGTTTCCCGGAGGTCGTATATATATCCTGTCCCCTACTTCGAGTTCAAGATTTTCGGCCATTTTTTCCGTTATCACTACAGACCCTTCCTCAAAAGCCACATCTTCCCCCGTGGTCCTTTCCCTTAAAGTGATGAACTGTTTGAGCTCCTTTCCCTCTTTCGGTATCATGATGTTGGACGTCTGTTTTACATCGTTTGCAGAAACTGTCGCACTTTCTTCGGAAAAGATCCCCCATCCCTCTACTGCCTTTTCGCTTTCCAGAACATCATGGACCTCTCCCTTGGTGACCACATCTTCATCTGCCACCTCGAAATAAATGTTGTATCTGTTTATTTCATCATATTGTTTGTCCACTATATCCGCGATGGAATGCCTGAGCCCGAATGCCGTCATGAGGAGTGCGGCACAGCCGGAAACCCCGATTATTGTCATAAGGAAATGTTTTTTGTATCTGAAAAGATTCCGCAGGGTCACTTTATAGCTGAAGCTAGCCATGTTCCACAGTGCCGGTATCCTTTCCAAAAGGATACGTTGCCCCGGTTTGGGAGCCTTAGGGACCAGCAGCATCGCCGGCTTTTCGTTCACTTCATCCCTTGCGGAAATATATGCAGTAGCCATTACCAAAACTATGGTCACAAGACCTATTATGATAGCTGTGAGCCATATGACCGGAGCTTTTATCGGGGGGAAGTTATACATCATCGAATAGGCATTGGAGATGACCATAGGCAATATCTTGAATCCTGCCGCCATCCCAACTACACAGCCTATCACAGAAGTCACAAAGGCATAAAACATGTAATAACTCCTGGTTTCCCTCTTGGTGTAACCCAGAGATTTCAAAGTCCCGATCCTGTTCCTCTCTTCTTCGATCATTCGTGTGAGAGTTGTAAGCGCTACTAAAACGGCTACAACGAAGAAAAAGGCCGGGAACACCTTTGCCACTGCATTTATTATCTCGCTGTCATTTTCATATCCCGAGATGCCCAGATTGTCGCTTCTGTCAGTTATGTACCATCTGGCCTCGTCTATTTTTTTTATTTCCTTTCGGGCCTCTTTTATGTCTTTACGGCCTTCTGAAAGTTCGGCTTCTCCTTCCGCCTTCCCTTTTTCATACTGCCGCCATCCTTCCGCTATACTTTTATCAGCGGCCTCCAGTTCCCTGCGATTCTCTCTTATTTCCTTCGCTCCGGCCCGTATTTCCTTTCTTCCTGCTTCTATCTGACGACGTCCCTCATAATACCTGTCTATTGCGGCCTGCTGCTCTTCCGTAAGAGTCCCGCCTGCAGCAACCAAAGCTTCCAGCTGACTTATTACAGGTTCCAGCTCATCCAGTTCCTTTTCTGAGGCATCCAGCTGTGACCTGGACCTTTCCAGCTTTTTTTCTGCAGCTTCAAGTTTTCTCTCTCCGGCCCTGACCGGCTTTTCCGAATCCCTCAGTTCTTTCCTTGCTGCCGCAAGCTCCTGCTTGAGTTCTTTCTCGCCGGAAGCCAGCTCTCTCTCTGCATCTTTGAGCTGGCGCTTTGCCTTCCCCAGCACCCGGTCTTCTCTGACCGCCGACCTTTCTTTGCCCAAGGCCTTCAGCTCTTTTCTGCATTCATCTATCCTTGCGGAATAAGGCTCTTTGCTGTAATGGAGTTTTTCCGTCCCTTTGAATGTTATGTATGCCTGGCCGTAGACATCTGTACTGTATGTCTCAGGGTCCACATATACTGCCAGATTTATGGTGCCGGAACCTATCGTGGTGACATCGCCGTTTATGGATACGTATAACGGGCTTTTTACGATACCTACCACTGTTAAAGTTTTGTGTCGGAAATCCTTTTTCAACTCGTCGTAATCGTCGTTATTCTTAGATACGGCAAGGGTCTCCCCTACTTCATGTTTAATCCCGTACATGTTCGGGACTTCTATGAGACACTCGTCTGCCCTTTCCGGCATCCTTCCGTCTACCAGCTCCAGCCTGTTGACTGCCCCGTTCCTGACTGCCTCATCGAGATCCCTGGCTATGATCCTGGTTTCCGTGGCCTCCAGGCCATCTATATCCATGAGCAGATCCACCGTATACACGCCCAGGACATCTCTGACACAGTCCATGTCCTCAAGAGCTCTTATATCTCCGCCTGTTATGCCCAGGCTGCCCTGTACTGACGCATCAAAGGTGTTGTGCTTTATGTAATAGTCGTTGGCGCTGTTTTTCATGTCTTCCGTGGCAGAAAGGAGGCCGGACAAAAAACCTGTACCCAAAGCTACTATACAGGTTATTGCGATGAACCTGCTCAGACTGCCCTTCATGCCTCTCTTTGCCATTTTATAAAAAGTTTTTCTCATTCTCTTTATGTCATTACCACTCTATGTCCTCGATAGGCGTGGGACACGGGTTTATTTCCGTACTGACTGCCTTGCCGTTCTTTACGAATATGACCCGGTCTGCCATAGGCTTTATGGCCTGGTTATGAGTTATTACGATTATGTTTTTTCCGGTATTTTTACAAGTATCTCTCAAGAGTTTCAGTATCTGTTTGCCCGTATTGTAATCCAGCGCCCCCGTAGGTTCATCGCACAGCAGTATCTTGGGATCTTTTGCCAAAGCCCTTGCTATTGACACTCTCTGCTGCTCCCCGCCGGAAAGCTGAGCCGGGAAATTGTCCATCCTGTGTTCCAGCCCCACTCTTTTGAGGGTCTCTGCCGGGTCCAGAGGATCCCTGCATATTTCCGTGGCCAGCTCCACATTCTCAATGGCAGTAAGATTTTGCACCAGGTTATAGAACTGGAAAACGAACCCTACATCATACCTTCTGTATGCTGTAAGTTGTTTTTCGTCATACCTGTCTATCCTTTCCCCGTCTAAAGACACCACCCCTTCATCACATACATCCATCCCGCCCAGGATGTTGAGAAGGGTCGTTTTCCCCGCTCCGCTGGGCCCCACTATAACACAGAATTCGCCTTTACGGATCTGAAAGCTCATACCATCAAGAGCTGCTATTCTGCTGTCCCCCATGGTATAGTATTTACACACATCGTCAAAAGTCACATATTCCATGGCTGATCTCCCGCAACATGATTTTTATATGGTCATAAAGTGATTTTTCCAAGGTCCTGTTTACAAAAATCATACCTCGCAGTATATTATACTACAGCATTCTCCCCTCTTGGAACTCTTTTTAGACCTATGGAGGAAAACGCTGTTTCAGACATGTATCTTCACTGTGAAGACAGTCGGAAAACAAATATACATCAAAGGTGGCATGCGAGATGAAAAACACCATATCCTTTACCCGGGCCCTGCCCGCAGCCTGTATTTTTTTTGTTTTGGCACTTTTAGCCTTTTCCTTTCCGGCAAGGTCCTACGCCTGGGGCGACAGCTGGCCGGAACTGGCTATAAAGGATCCTCATGAGGCATCCTTCTACTCTAAAGGCATCATATGCATCAACGCAAAAACGGGCCAAACCCTGTACAGCAAAGATCCTCATGGAAAATACTATCCCGCCAGCACCACCAAACTGCTCACCGCCCTTGTGGCAGTGGAAAACATAGAGGATTTTTCAAAAACAGCCACAGTCAGCGAAGAAGCCGTCTACGGCATAGATCCTGAATCCAGCCACATCGCCCTGCGAGTCGGGGAAAAAATATCCCTCGATGACGTCATGTACGGGATGCTCCTTATGTCAGGAAATGATTGTGCCGTGGTCATCGCTGAAGAAGTAGCCGGTTCCGTTGAGTCTTTCGCTGAAATGATGAACGAAAAGGCACAGGAGTTGGGGTGTACGGATTCCCATTTCGTCAATCCTCACGGCACATATGACAAGGATCACTATACTTCCCCTGCAGACATGGCGAAGATAATCATGGCCTGTTCGGAAAATAAGGCCCTGGTAAAATATTCATCCACTCTCCATCACATCATACCCAAAACGAACAAATCGGACGAAAGAAGGCATATGTGGAACAACCACAAATGCAAAGAAAACATGAGCCATTATTATGAGCCTGTGGTTTTCGGCAAGAGCGGATATGTGACAAGATCCAAATTCAATCTGGCTACTTACGCTGAAAAAGACGGCATGGAGCTCATAACCGTTTGCATGAGAGGCGACCGGGCCGGCTATGTTGCTAAGGACACCATAGCCCTCATGCAGTACTATTTCGACAACTGTATCGAAATATATCCCGATATGTCCACCTCTGAGGAATATGAGATCGATATTCCCGGATCGGGCGAAGCAAAAGTCAAACTGGCCGGGGAACCTTCTTTCATAGTCCCCGATACTGTAAGTGAAAGCGATGTGGAATATGAGACCGTTCCCTACGACGATCTGGATTTCCCCGTGAAAAAAGGAACCTTCGTAGGTGAACTCAGAGCCGTGATCGACGGTCACGAAGTAGGTGCTGTACCTCTTGTTGCCCAGGAAGACATGACATCGACTCTTAGCAAAGTCGTGAAAGGTATGATCATAGTCCTTGCGGTTCTCATCCTTCTTTTCGTCATAGTTCTGTGGAATCGCCGCAGGATGAGGATAAATCGAAAAAGAAGATCCCGAAGGCGCCGATCTACATCCTGAGTCTCATCTTTTTGACTTGAGCGGATATATCTTTCAACTCCTCTTCAGAAAGTTCCGGTAGCCTTTCCAGCTTCTCCATGAATGTTACCATAGCTTCATTGTTAATCCTTTTCAGAGCCGTCATATAGTAACTCACTATTATGGCCGGTATCATGCCTATGATAAGTATCGAACAAAGAGAAAGGAATATCGTCAATATTCTTCCAACAATGGTGACAGCAACCATATCCCCAAAACCTATAGTCGCGCTCATAGTATAACAGTACCACACACCCTCCCCGTATGTTTTTATATCAGGTTCCACCAGAGTGATCAAAGCCGCAATCACGAAAAACAATCCCAGGTACGAAACAAAAAGTTTGTCCGCTCTGGTTATCCTCATTATGTGAGCGAGATTCCTTAGTCTCTGCATTTCATTCACTCTCCCATATATCTTATCCTTACATGAAAGGACTACAGATCTCTTGAACTTTTCAGACCGTATGCTGCCTCCGCGCTTCTGCCGGCGTCCATTATGGCTCTGGCCATTACTTCTGTTGCCAAAGCGCCCAGAGAATCCGGATTCACATCCACTTTTCCTGTGGCCATCACAAAAATCGTATCTCCGTCAGCGGATGTATGGACGGGCGATATGGTCTTCGCATATCCGTTATGGGCTATGGAAGCCAGTTTGTTTGCCTGATCTTTTGTTAGTTTCGCATTCGTTATTACGCATCCGATAGTGGTGTTGCCGGTAAAAACATTTTTTTCCTTTCCGATCTCCTCATACATGATCTCGCATGTATCCATTATCTCGGTCCCGTCAGGAGAAAGTATCCCGGCTATCTTCTCTCCGCTGTACATATCGGTTATATCGCCGAGGGCATTGACCGCCACCACGGCTCCGCACTGTACATCTCCAATCTCTACGGCATATGTCCCCAGACCGCTTTTCATCATCCTATCGGGACCCAGGAATTTACCTACGGTTGCTCCTGTGCCGGCGCCTCGGTTTCCGCCTGATATCTCGCCTCCTGCATTTTTGCAGGCTTCATACCCCATAGCTTTGTCCGGCCTGCATTTAGGATCCCCTACCACTAAATCAAAAAGAGACGCTCCGCATACCAACGGCACCACTCCTATCCCCACATCGAAACCTATACCCTTTTCTTCCAGGAACTGCATTGCACCGTCCCCCGCCTCAAGTCCAAAGGCGCTGCCTCCGGACAACATGACACAGTGTATCTGCTGGGCCATGTTCACCGGTTTCAAAAGCTCCGTCTCTCTGGATGCGGGGCCTCCGCCTCTCACATCCACTCCCGCCCAGGCTCCTTCCTCGCATATTATGGCCGTGCATCCGGTACCGCCACCTTCATCCTGTGCGTTACCTATCTTGATACCTTCGATATCCGTAACTTTTATTTCTTTCATGAGCTTCTCCTTTTATTGCATAAAGGGGAAGAGACAGATCATGTCTCTTCCCGAACGATGTGTTATTGTCCTTTAAGCCGAAATGGCCTGCACTGCGATTATAAGGGCTATTATGACTCCCACTATGGCCTCTCCGCCTAAAAGGCCTGCAGCGATTATCTGTCCGGTGCCTCTCTCGCTCCATTTAGGTGCTGCTCTGTCCAATATGAACCTGAGAGCCCCTCCTACGAATGCGGTGGCCGACATATAGAAAGGCAGATATACTCCCAGACCGAGAGTCATCACGGGGAAGTTCACACAGTAGAGTATGACCGCCAATACCAGTCCGATCCAGAATGCAGGCAGATTGGATATGCCGCCCACCATTGCGGAAACTGCTCCCGCCTGTGCTGCCGGGAACACCTCGCTGCCAAAGACCTCTCCTCCGTATGCCTGTACGATGACGAGAAGCACTGCCACAGCTACGAAAGCCCCTATAACAGAACCTATACATTCCGCATACCACTGAGCCTTCGGATCGGATTTGAGGATATAGCCTGACTTGAAGTCATTCATGACATCACCGACCAGCCCGCATGCTACAGCTACCACTGCAGCCACGAAAAATGCAGCTATCTCGCCTATGCCTGCCATATTGCCTATGGAAGACGCTGCTTTTGCGACTATCAAAACGATGATACCGAATATTTCCATAGGGTTGATCCCCGACTGTCCCACACACTGTGCAGACATAGCCGTCGCTATCCATACACCCACTATGGTCACTATAGAGGCTATCACTCCCATATCACACACGATGGTGAACAGGAATGCCAGGACTACCATTGCGATGGGCGCCCATCTGAGGGCCACTATAGAATCTCCCGTAGTATTTTTGAACATTGGTCCGAATATCTCTTTGGCTTTGGGCAGGATACCTTTGACTACTATGCCTATACCTGTACCCACCATAAGGCCTATACCGAGAGACTGTTTTACGGTAGCAGCAGTTGCCACATCCCACCATCCAAGTTCCGTACCTCCCATGAGGACGCCGAAATCACCTATGAGAGCCCCAAGGAACCATACACCGATGGCCACAGGGCCTATGATATATCCTACAGAAACGAGCATTGGACTGAGCCAAACTGCTGTGTAAGAACCATATGTCAACATCTTTGCACTCATTGCCTGAGGCAGCATCTGGGGGATCACCATGAACCAGTCTCTCAAAGCGGTGAACACGGCTGCTATTCCCAAAGAACCGAAAAGTATCCCTGCTTTCTTTCCCCCCTGGTCTCCTACCACCAAGGCCTCGGCTGCTGCCTGGCCCATGGGATAGGGCAATTCCTTCGTGACTATGAAATATTTGCGGATAAGCGATGTGAAAATGAGACCCAGTATGACTCCGCCGAGAGTGACCACGATGAGCATGATCGCACTTATATCCGCATTCGGATCAAGCATCCATATGCCCGGCAGGGTGAAAGCCAGACCTCCGGCTACCATAGCCCCTGCAGACATAGCTGTATGGGTCACATTGATCTCATTGATGTTCGTGTTTTTACACGCCTTCAAACAGAACATGGACAGCAGGGCAACGAACATTATGGGCCATGGCAGTGAGCTTATCTTCAATGCTACGAACATCGAACTGCAGGTCAGTATAATTGCGCCTATCGAACCGATGACCATGCCCCGAGCTGTGAACTGCTCTTTAAAGGATGATGCGTACTTTACGCCTTTTGGTTCCTGTGACATATTATCCTCCTTTACCAAACGATCTTTAACTGTTGATACTACTGCAATAACTTGTTATCTGAAAAAAGGTACAAGCTTTCCGGAAGTCATATTAACAGCATCCGTTTTTATGCTTCCTGTCTTTTGAATACCCTTTCTCCTCCGATATATGTTTCATCCACTTTCACCCTGTATATATCCATAGGATCTATCTCCCCTATGTTCTCAGAAAGTATGATGAAGTCTGCCAGTTTCCCCGGTTCCAGGCTCCCCTTGATATCTTCTTCGCCGGTGGCGTATGCTCCATTATATGTAGCGCATCTTATAGCCTCGGAAAGGGATATGGCCTGTGTCCTGTCACATTGATGATGCTGTTGTCTGTCATACCTGTTCACAGCTCCGTCTATGATAGAAAGTCCCGTCGGTCCCGAAGGAGCATCGCTGTGTAATGAGCACTTTATCCCGTTGTCCAGCATGGTCCTGAGGGCGCAGACATATCTGCTCCTTTCCGGACCGTAGAATCTCTCATAGTTCTTTCCCAGGGTGGTCACACATGAAATATTCACGCTGGGACATATATTCATTTTTCCCATCCTCTCTATGAGATCTTCATCTGCCAGAGTACAGTGCTCTATCCTGTGCCTCAGATCCGGCCTCGGATCTTCTTCAAAGGCCTTTTCATAGGCTTCCACCATGAACTCAACTGCGCCGTCGCCTATAGCGTGGGCAGTCGCCTGGCATTCCGCTTCATTTATCTTTTTCACGTAAGCTGCGACTTCTTCTCTTTCCCATCCCTTCTCTCTTGGGAGAGAAGGGTCATGAGAGTATGGCTTCCTAGTATAACAAGAAGGGACCCCTGAGCCTCCGTCTATCATGAACTTACATGCACCTATGCGAAAGTTCTCATCACCCAGTCCGCTCATGAGACCCAGTTCCATCCAGTGTTCATTTTCCGCATAAGAATACTTTCTGCCGAATATATTATGGAGCATCATGGATGTCCTTACTCTGAACCTGCCGTCACGCGTAAGTTTCTGTATTATATGATAAGAATCTCTACCTAGCTCTCCGCAGTCACATATGGAAGTGACACCGTTCTCTATACAGTGTCTGTATGATTTAAGGGCAGCATTCTCCTGTTGGTCTTTTCCGTATTCCACCTTCTTCCACAAATTGAAATGAGTATGTCCTCTTACCATCCCTGTAAGCTTGCCGTCTGTGACTTCCACTTCATCGACAGGAAATCCTTTTGCGTCATCCGGCCCGTATATACCCAGATATTCCAACGCTTTGCTGTTGTACATACAGACATGTCCCCCTCCGTGCATGAAATGGACCGGATTCTCCGGGGCTATCCTATCAAGCTCTTCCAGTGTGGGATGGCGTTTTTCAGGAAGGAGCATAGGTTCATAACCCATCAGAGATATCCATTCCCCGGGCTTTCTTTCGGTAACAGCCTTTCTGAGTTTTCCGAAACACTCCTCCAAAGTCTTGCAGTGAGGATAGAAAATGTCTATTATCGCCCCATCGGTTTCCTTATCCAAAAGCCCTCTCAATATGGGGTGATAGTGTGTATCTATCATACCCGGCATGAGTGTCCTGCCGTTGAGATCATAGATCTCCGCCTCCCTCAGACTGTATCCTGCCGAGCCCTGTCCATTCCCTACGCTCACTATCCGATCCCCCTTAGTCACCAAAACAGAGACTCTGCTGTCTTTTTCGTCAGCACAGATGATATGGCCGTTGATATACACTTTTATTCTTTCATCTCCGTTCATCGTCCCTCGGTCTTTTCTCTTTCCAGGCATTTGATCAATGCGGTGACTGTACGGTTATAAGGTGTATCTATCCCTGATCTTTCCCCTGCCTTTACTATGGCGCCGTTGATCATATCTATCTCTGTCACGTTCCCCCTGATCATATCCTGGAGCATAGATGAGCGGTTTTCCCCCGTGGCCCGGGCCACTTCCCTTGTATGAGCAGCCGGGTCTTCATATCCGAGATCTATCCCCATGGCTTTTGCAACCTCTGCAGCTTCCTTTACGCATCTATTCATTATGTCAACCATCTCGGGATGATTCAACAATTTCCCGTTCTCTATCCCGGTTATGGCAGTAAGGCCGTTTATCCCCACATTCACGAGAAGTTTATCCCATATCAAACCTATCACATTGCTGCTTATTTCCGTGTCCAGTCCGGCATTTTCAAATAGGGTGCGTATATTTTCTATCCTGGACGTCCTTTTCCCGTCAGGCTCACCTATTACCGTTATCCCGTTCCCTCCGTGTCTTATCCTTCCGGCTCGTATCATGGTAGCTCCGTGAGCTGTCGTCCCGCCTATGACTCTTTCCCTCCCTACGGCTGCCTGTATGATCTCAAGATTGCCCAGTCCGTTCTGCAAAGTCATTGCCACAGTATCGGGTCCGAAAAGATCGAGGGCGCCCTGTATCGCACGTTCCGTGACTGTAGATTTCACGAAGACCAGTACCAGATCACACTCCCCCACATCTCTTGCGTCTGTGCAGCCCCTCAACCTCGTGTACGTCTTTTCCTCCCCGTCCTCTTCCACCTTAAGGCCTTCCCGGTTTATGAGGTCTATGTGATCTTTCCTTACGTCCACCAGAAAAACTTCGCTGTCATCATTCCGGGACAGGAACGCCCCGTATAGGCATCCCATGGCTCCTGCCCCCAATATACCTATCCTCATATCAGTACAGCCTTTCCAGATCTTCGTCCGTTACCCCTCCGAAAGTATGGCATTCCTCCGGGAAAGCCCCTTCCTTGACTTCCTCTTTGTACTGGATAAGGGCCTTCGTTATATCCTCGTTGAGGTTCATATACTGTTTGACGAATTTAGGCACGAATTTATCGAAGAAACCTAGCATATCATGGAACACCATGACTTGTCCGTCAGTATATCTTCCTGCGCCTATTCCTATGGTTGGTATCCGGAGCTTTGCAGTTATGAGTTTCCCCAGGGCTTCAGGTATCCCTTCAAGGACCACGGCAAAAGCTCCCGCTTCCTGGACTGCAAGAGCATCTGCAAGGACCTCCCCGGCAGCTTCACCCTTGCCCTGGACCTTGAAACCTCCCATCTTAGACGATGTCTGAGGTGTGAGACCTATATGTCCCATTACCGGAGTGCCTGAATCAACTATAGCCTTGATTATATGAGCGACTTCCCTTCCGCCCTCAAGCTTGAGGACGTCACAGCGCCCCTCCTTCATCATACGGTTCGCCGTCTCTATGGCCTGCTCTCTGGAGACATTATACGAACCGAAAACCATATCTCCTACTATCATAGGAGAAGGTGCGCCAGCGACTACTGCCTTTATGTGATGTATCATATCGTCTACGGTACAGGGAACTGTGGAATCCTGCCCCATCACCGTCATCATAAGAGAGTCTCCCACCAGTATTATCTCAATGCCGGATCTTTCCACTACACATGCCGTCGCATAATCATAGGACGTGATCATGCTGATTTTCTCTCCGTTTTCCTTCATATCATGAAGTTTTTGAATCGTCACCTTGGCCATGGTATCTCCTTTCACATAAAAAAGATCCCAAAGTGCCGTCAGATCGTTAATTCACGCCCTAGTATTACTAGGTGGGTGACTTTGCCTCTCTTTGCTGCCTTCCGCTCAAAGGCGGCCCGGCATCCGGAAAGGTATCCGTCTCCCTTATGTGTTCCGTAGGTTGAATTATACATTATCTTAACGCACATTTCAGGATCCCGTTTACTTATCTCTGTAAGTCATGTATGTCACACGGATCAATCTCCCAGGTCTACTCCGCAATTATGATAGACTTTCTGCACATCGTCATTATCTTCAAGGATCTCGATGAGTTTTTTGAGATTCTTTATGTCATCTTCGGTCTTGGGCTCCGCCTCCATCGACGGGAGATACTCTATATCCGCCTCCACGAACTCATAACCTGCACCTTTGAGAGCCTCTGACACAGCTGCAAAGTCATCCGGTTCAGTGAAGATCTCAAAGCTGTCGTCATATGTCTTCATATCTTCCATCCCGGCCTCGAGAGCTGCCTCCATGAGTGCATCCTCATCTATATCATCAGTTTTTTCTATCAGGAAATATCCTTTTCTCGAAAACATATATGATACGCAGCCGGGTGTGCCGAGGTTTCCTCCATACTTGTCAAATGCATGTTTCACCGATGAGGTGGTCCTGTTCTTGTTGTCAGTGAGCACATCTACTATGACCGCTACTCCGGAAGGACCATAGCCTTCAAAACTTCCCGTTTCATACGTGGCTCCTTCCAGTTCTCCGGTACCTCTTTTGATCGCTCTGCTGATATTGTCATTAGGCATGTTAATGCTCTTTGCCTTTTCTATCGCATGCTTGAGGGATACATTGTATTCTGGATCTCCGCCTGCCTTTGCCGCTACCGTTATGGCTCTGGCATATTTCGTGAACATGGCAGATCTCTTCGAATCCTGTGCCGCCTTTCTGCCTGCAATGGTACCGTGTCTACCCATATACGCTTCTCCTTCCCTGTTCTTGTGAATAACATTATACACTCAAAGATCGCCTGTTGCAACGGCTCATGCAAGTGGCCCGCAGCCATCTTTCATTTCAAGAATCTGTCTATGGCTTTTTTGAGATTATCGATGGCGACTTCATCGCCTTCTTTCACCGCATCGACGATACAATGCTCTATATGATCCTCAAGTATGACCTTTCCGGTGCTTTTCAGTGCCGCGATCACAGCTGAGAGTTGTATCAGAACATCGGAGCAATCTCTGCCGTTTTCCACCATTCGCTTTACAGAGTCAAGGTGACCTGAGGCCTTTGCCAATCTGTTTACCACATCTTTCGTGTGCTCATGAGGGTGTTCATGGGCATGTACATGAGAGTGACTGTTTTTCTCCACGTTAAGCATCCTGTTTTTCTTCACTTTCCGCCTCGCCCATTGCAATCTTTTCATCAAGGTTCTTATGAGCGGTGGCCATCATGAGTTTTATCCTGTTCAATTGGTTGACGTTGCTTGCTCCGGGGTCAAAATCTATAGGCACTATATTGGCCTTGGGGTTTCTCTTTCTCAACGCTTTCAACATACCTTTTCCCGTGACATGGTTGGGCAGGCACGCAAAAGGCTGCATGCACACTACGTTCTCGACACCGCTGTCGATGAGTTCCACCATTTCTCCGGCCAGCAGCCACCCTTCTCCGCACTGATTCCCCAAAGAACATATTTCCTGAGCCTTCTGTGCAGTCTTTTCTATATTCACAGGAGCTTCGAAATGCTTGCTCGCTTTCAACGCTTCCGTGGCGCTTCTTCGGAAACTTTCCACGAATTTTATGCCCCAGTTGTTTCCTATCATCTGGAAGTAATTTCCATTGAGCTCCTCATAATTGAATCGTTTGTTCCGCATACCGTAAAGGAAAAAGTCCATGAGAGGGAGCACTACAGCTTCGCCTCCTTCTTTTTCCACTACTGAAACTATGTCGTTATTGGCGGTGGGATGATATTTCACCAGTATCTCACCTACTATGCCCACCCTGGGTTTTTTGAGGCCCGGTACTCTGGGTATCTTATCGAACTCCTCCACCATTATTCTGAGATAGCGTTTGAACCTCCTGGTAGATCCGCTCTTTACGCTGTGTCTGCACAGTCTCACCCACTTCTTGTACAGTTCCTCCGTCTGCCCCTCTACCTGTTCATAAGGTCTTGTAGCATACAGGATATTCATTAGAACGTCTCCGTATACGAGAGCCATGAGGCAACGCTTCAACATCCCCCATGTGAACTTCCATCCCGGATTGGTTTCCAGATTCCCGAAATTGACGGAAATGACCGGTATCTGAGACATATCCAGATCCTTGAGGGCCTTCCTCAGCAAAGCTACATAATTGCTGGCCCTGCACTGCCCTCCTGTCTGCGACATGAACACTGCAGTCCTGTCCAGGTCCAGATATCCGCTCTTCAGATAGGATATGATCTGCCCCAGCGACACTATAGTGGGATAGCATGCGTCATTGTTGATATATTTCAGTCCTTCTTCTACAGCGTGGTTGTCCACCGGCGGGCAAAGGACCGTTTTATACCCTCCTTTTGCCAATGCGGTTTCAAGGAACTGAAAATGGATGGGAGCCATCTGCGGTATCAGAATGGTGTAATCTTTCTTCATTTCCTCTGTGAATACTGCCCTCGTATAGTAATCCCTGTTTTCTGTAAAGGTTATTTTATTCTTGCTCCTCTCTTCCATAGCAGCCTTGAGGGACCTTATCCTTATCTTTGCCGCTCCTAAATTGCTGCCCTCGTCTATTTTCAGCACTGTATAAAGCTTGTTGTTCGCCTTGAGAAGTTCTTCCACCTGATCTGTCGTCACCGCATCCAAGCCGCAGCCGAAGGAATTCAGCTGGACCAGCTCCACATCGTCGCGGACTCCCGCGAATTTCGCCGCCCTGTAAAGCCTTGTGTGATAAGCCCACTGATCCAGGACTCTTATGGGTCTCCTCAAAGTGCCTTTATGGATCACTGAATCTTCCGTAAGTACCACCATATCCTCAGCTGTTATGATCTTGTTGATCCCATGATTTATTTCCGGATCCAAATGATATGGTCTGCCTGCCAGTATTATAGCTTTTTTGCCGTGCTCCTCCGCATATCTTAGCGCTTCCTCTCCGGCTTTCTTCATATCGTCTTTGAATCTCTTATCCTCTCTCCTTGCCCTCGACACGGCCCTTTCTATTTCGGGAAAAGACAGATCCAGGTGCCGGAGCATTTTCCACAACTGTTCCGCCAGCCTTTTATCGTTGTCGTAAGGCAGGAAAGGATGAGAAAACTTCACACCGTTTTCTATCAGGATGTCATCCATATTATTGGCTATGACTTCGGGATATGTTGCAACTATAGGGCAGTTATAATGATTGGGCTGTGTTTTATCTTCGAGCCTTTCGTGATTTATACTCGGATAAAAGATCCATTTGACACCCTGTTGGCAAAGCCACTTTATGTGACCGTGAACGAGTTTTGCAGGATAGCACACCGTATCGGACGATATAGTCTCCATGCCCTTCTCGTATATTTCCTTGCTGGAAAATGGGGACAGCTTCACACTGAATCCCAGTTTCGTGAAGAATGTGAACCAAAACGGATAGTTTTCGTACATGTTCAACACGCGGGGTATCCCTATGACCCCTCTCGTGGACTCCTCTACAGTGAGAGGCTGATAATTGAAAAGTCTTTTTATCTTGTACTCATACATATCCGGCAGACGTGACTCACCCTTTTCTTTTCCTTCCCCTCTTTCACATCGGTTGCCGGTGATGAACCTGTCTCCGTTATTGAATTTGTTTATGGTGAGCAGACAGTTGTTTTCACATTTCCCACACCTTACATGGCTGTTGGTCACAGTGAAGGAATCCAATTCCTCCACATTGAGTATCGAGGATTCGGTATCTTCTATATGTCTTTCCTTTGCTAGTATGGCCGCACCATATGCTCCCATTATACCTGATATGTCAGGCCGTACCACTTCTCTCCCTATGACTTTTTCCATCGCCCTGAGCACAGCCTCATTGAGGAAAGTACCTCCCTGTACCACTATCTTCTCTCCGGCCTCCTCCGGATTCCTCAGTTTGATGACTTTGTATAAGGCATTTTTTATTACTGAATAACTCAGGCCGGCGCTTATATCGCTTATGGTTGCCCCTTCTTTCTGGGCCTGTTTCACCTTTGAATTCATAAATACGGTACACCTTGTGCCGAGATCCACAGGTGCTTTGGAGAACAGAGCCTCTCTTGAAAACTGCTTGCTGTCCATGTTCACAGATTTAGCATAAGTCTCTATGAAAGATCCGCAGCCGGAAGAACAGGCCTCATTGAGCATTATATTATAAATGGCTTTATCCCTGATCTTCATACACTTCATGTCCTGCCCGCCTATATCCAGTATGAATTCCACGCCGGGCAAGAATTCTTCGGCTCCTTTATAGTGGGCCATAGTCTCTATCTCCCCCATGTCCACCTTGAAAGCAGCCTTTATAAGTCCTTCTCCGTATCCGGTGACCACGGCATTAGCGATATTCGCATCTGAAGGCATACGGCCGTAAAGATCCCTTAACATCTCCCTCGTCGTCTCCAATGGGTTGCCTGCATTTCCTTTATAAAAAGAATAAAGGAGATTTTTCTCATCATCTATGAGCGCAGCCTTCGTTGTGGTGGATCCCGCGTCGATCCCAAGGTACACGTTTCCCTTTGCTTTTTTTATTTCTCTCCTTTTTATCTTATGACTGTCATGCCTTTTCTTGAATTCTTCATACTCATCATAATCTCTGAAAAGAGGTTCCACAGTCTTCGTATCGCTCATTTCCCCTTCGCCTATTCCCGCCAGCTTTTCCGTCACATCGGAAATATGGATGCTTTCGTGTTTGTCAGCCAGCATAGCGGCGCCTATGGCGACGAAGTATTTGGAGTCCTCCGGAAAGATTATCTGTCCTTCTCCCAGCTCCAGAGTATCTATGAACCTTTTCCTCAATTCACTCAGATAGGATAAGGGACCTCCAAGAAAGGCGACATTGCCTTTTATCGTCCTTCCGCAGGCCAGCCCGCTTATGGTCTGGTTGACCACAGCCTGGAATATGGATGCGGAAAGGTCTTCGACGGATGCTCCTTCATTGATCAAGGGCTGTATATCGGTTTTTGCGAACACGCCGCACCTTGCAGCTATGGGATATATCAGCTTATGTTCCTTGGCCGCTTCATTGAGTCCTCCCGCGTCTGTATTCAAAAGCACGGCCATCTGATCGATGAATGCACCTGTCCCTCCTGCACAGGTGCCGTTCATCCTCTGTTCCACAGTCTGCCCGTAAAAAGTTATCTTCGCGTCTTCGCCGCCCAGTTCTATGGCTACATCGGTTTGCGGTATAAGGGTCTCTACCGCCTTGCTGCATGAAACTACCTCCTGTTCAAAGGGGACTCCTATCAATTTTGACAGGGAAAGCCCGCCGGAACCGGTTATTACCATCTGGAACTCCGTTCCCTTGAATTCCTGCTCCAGTTGTTCCATCAGCTCTTGTGCCTTTTGGAGCACATTGGACATGTGCCTCTCATATTTTTTATATATGACCTTGTTCGTATCGTCCAGAACGACGAATTTCACCGTTGTAGAGCCTATGTCTATACCGAGTCTCATATATAAGCTGTCCTTTCTGTCTTTTCTTTATTCCATATATCATATAAGTGCATATGAGCCGGACATACTTTCTGTATATCGTACCCCTGTCTATATGCACGATAAATTTTCCTCACTATATTGTGTACACATTATCTAGTTATTTTAACACATTTTATGACTTTATTACAGCATTTGGAATGAATATTTACTCTAAATACGTCAAAGGGGGCAGTGATCTTCCCATTACTGCCGTATCAGCCCTTACAGGGGACATCTCCTTCCCGGATCATTCCCGGACGAGTCTATTTTTCCGCCAAAGCCGGAGCTTCTTCCGTATCGAGCAATGAAGTACAGAAAGGACATCGAGTAGCTTCTATGGAAACCTTGCTTTTGCAGAAAGGACATTCCTTTTCTGTCGGTTCCACCTCTTCTTCCTCCTTTTTCAGAGGCGTAACATCCCTCAGCTTGTTTATGCCTTTCACCATAAGGAAGATCACAAACGCCACGATGAGGAAATTGATCACTGCCATGATGAACGAACCGAAGTTGAGAACAGGAGCCCCGGCCTCCTGGGCGGCAGCTATCGAATTATAACTCTCTCCGTCCAATGCCACAAACATATTGTCGAAACTTATGCCGTTTGTGAACAGCCCTATTATGGGATTCACCAAATCATTCACGACGGAATTTACTATAGCTTGGAATGCGGCGCCTATCATGACACCTACTGCCAGGTCTATCACATTCCCTCTCGAAGCAAATTCTTTGAATTCTTTTATGAAACTATTCATACTTTCTCTCGTTCCTTCTCATCGCTGAATTTTTCCATGTCTTTTTTTATCAGTCGTCTTATCATTATGAGCATATATATGAATCCTATTATCTCAGCCGCCGGGAAGGCCCACCATACTCCATCGACACCTATGATGCGTGACAGTATCAGCGCTACCGGCAACACTCCCAGAAACTGTCTCAAAAGCGTGCCCATCATGCTTATTATCCCGTGGCCTGTAGCCTGAAAAGCTCCGGCGGAAATGATACCGAAAGATGCCGGAAGGAAACACAGGCTGATTATCCTCAAAGCGTTTTCGCCCATTTCATACATGGACTCCGTGGCGCTGAATAATGTTAAAAGCTGCCGGGGAAATATCTGGAATATGACGAGTCCTATGGACATTATTATCACCGCTATCATCAATGCCTTGAAATATGCGCTCTTGAATCTCTCCATATTCCTCGCTCCGTAGTTATAGCCCATTACAGGCATGGAGCCCTGATTGATACCGAATACAGGCATGAATATGAAAGACTGCAGCCTGCCGTAAACGCCCAGGACTGCCACCGCCGTCATGGACAATCCTGCCAGTATACTGTTGAGGCACACCTGTACTACGGAGAGTATCGTCTGCATCACTATGGATGGCGCTCCCACGGCATATATGTCCTTTATGACTCCTTTGTCCCATTTGATCCCTCTTACTTTTATCTCGACCTGATGATCTTTTTTTATAAGTATGAGCATCGCCAAAACGCAGCCGCAAGCCTGACCTATCACAGTGGCTATCGCAGCGCCGGCAGCTTCCAGCCTAGGGATCCCGAAATATCCGAATATGAATATGGGGTCCAGGATTATGTTCACGATGGCACCGGTCAAGGTGCTCAACATAGGTAAAAGCATGTTCCCTGTGGCCTGTATGATCCTTTCTGCAGTAACCTGCATGATACAAAACAGGCTGAACGACAGGCAGATCGTTATATAATATTTCCCCTGCTCGATTATGTAGGGATCATCGGAAAATGATTTCATGAAAAACTCCGAAGACGTGATGCCTATCACAGCAAAAACCAACCACGTCAATACGGCAAGCCTTATGCCCATTGAGGCGGCCATATTGGCATCATCGTAGAATCTCCCGCCCAAACGCCGGGATATGAGGGAATTGATACCGATACCTGTTCCCACGGCCACAGCTATCAAAAGAAACTGTAAGGGAAAAGCCAGCGTCACTGCAGTCAGGGCCTTTTCCCCCACTCTGGCCACGAATATGCTGTCGACTACATTGTAGCAGGCCTGTACCAGCATGGACACCACCGCCGGCCATGACATAGTCACTATAAGCCTTCCGATAGGCATATAGCCCATCTTGTTTTCATGTATTTCTTTTTCTTCTTTCTTATCCACTTCGTTTTCCATATCAAACCAAACCTTCGTCTATCTGCTGTTTCGTCGATCTTTTCTTCATCCGCAAGATCGAACCGTCTCTTTTACTGCCGTAACCTGACGGCTGCCGTCATATCATCCTCTGTACGGCTGTTCCCCGCGCCTTCTGCAGGATCTTCAACTCTGCTCGTTATCCCTTCTCCCGTATTGGGATAATAGTGGGAATATGCTACATCTACACAAAAAACGGCTGCAAGCATCCCACCCATAGCATAACGTACTTTCAGAGGTATTTTATTGAATATGTCGTCCATATTAGGCGCCACTATATATACACAGAAACATCCGGCAATGGCGAACGTCAAAAGCCCCTCAAGACATATATATCCGTTCAGGTTCATGAAATATCCCGTATAATCCCAGTACTTCATATGCCTGAAAGTCTCCAGATACCAGGCTGTCGTATATTCTATGATCCCGCAAAGGACCATAGTCACCAGGAAAAGGGCCGGAGGTTTTTTGCCGAGTTTTCTGAGCAGGATCAATATAGCTACTCCTCCTGTGCCGTAAATAGGCAGCCACGGCCCGTGGAGAGTCCCTCTGTTGACCAGGATACCATGATTGACGAATTCGTAAAACACTTCCCAGCACCATCCTATGAAACATATCACGAAGAACAGGAGGACGAGATTTATGAAGCAGTAATGTCTGTCCCACTTCATAGTCTTTTCCTTTTCTTTAGGGAGTTCCAAAGTGGGATATATGTCCACTCTCCTTTCTTCAGGTTCAAACACCAGATACTCATCATGGAGCAGCTCGTAATAGCTCAGCTTTTCCGCCTTCACCATCGCTCGTTGCTTCACATACAACTCTGCTTCCGTAGCTCTGCAATAGGGGTTTATAAAAAATACAGAAAGCAGCTGGAACGTGCAAATAGAAAGTATCACCCATCCTATGAAAGAAAGGTCCAAAAGGAACATTTTCCATTTATATCCCTTTGTCATGGCTTTCGTAAGATCAAAGGCTTCTTTTCTTCCTATGTTGGGATTTTCTGCCAAGATGCTAAAAAGCATTTTATACTCATAGTATTTTATGAAAAATCCCACTATGGTAAACAGCCACAACGCTAAGAATACCATCCGCAAGAACATGATCCACGCCACGTTTTTCACGGCCCGCTCTTTATATACATACAGTATCCTCCATATCGAAGTGTCATGATAAAGCCGGTTTTCCAAGAAAAATCTCCTACCGCCCACCTTTAATAAATTTTGTATGAAAATAGTGTACATCAGGGATACCAAAGCGGCGATCACGGACACCACCCCATTCAATATGTCATGATCCAAAAGAAAATTATCAAAAGTGCTGACAGTATGTTGTATGGTTTCGGTTCCTCTGGATATCCCTCTCAAAACACTTGCAATTGCGCCTTTAGTCGCTTCATCCATATTTTCGGTAAGTCTGCTATCCCCGCTCTCACCACGGAGACCGTCATATGCCGTTGCCTCGCCGTCCCGGATATTTATTCCCTCCTGCACCTGTTGAATTGCGCCTGCGTCATATATCGTCAGGAGGCTGTCTCCTCCCGCGGGCCCTTCTGCCGCCATGACCAAAAGAACCACTCCCGCTAAAACCATGGCTCCGTAATTCTTTTTCAGGTTCTTTCTTCCTTCCCTTTTCAGTTCTTTTCTGGTCCACATATTCGGATCTCCTCTTATGTTAACTAAAATCCTTCCTGCCTTAAAATACGGCCTGAACGATGAAAATTGGGCAAATCATAAGCCGGGTTCTGTATTTGACGATCATCTATCTAGGTCTGACATTGCTGACAGACTCAAGCGACCCACCTTCCGGGCGGCGACGGGCAGCCACCTTTTGCGCCCTTTTTGGTCTTGCTCCGGGTGGGGTTTACACGGCCATCATGTCTCCATGATGCCGGTGAGCTCTTACCTCACCATTTCACCCTTGCCACAGCCTGACTGTTTCGGCGGTGTGTTTCTGTTGCACTTTCCCTATAGTTACCTACGCCGGACGTTATCCGGCACCCTTGCCCTGTGGAGCCCGGACTTTCCTCGTGAAAAATCACGCGACCGTCTGATTTGCCCAATCATGGCATACTTACTGGCACATCTTTATATTGGAGCCTGTTTCTTCTATAAGTATCTTTTATAAAATCGTGTACGGATTTGTATTTGCTTCTGCCCGGATGATATGCAGCTCTCTGCAGGTTTTCTCACTGAGCTGTTTGGCAAAATTCTCTGCAAATATTTTCTCCGTGCCGTAGTGACCGGCATCTACGAGAGAGATGCCCACAGCCTTGGCATACTGTGCCTCGTGCAGTTTTACATCCCCTGTGATAAAAAGGTCGCATCCCTCCTGAGCAGCTCTGTACAGGAAATCTCCTCCCGCACCGGTGCAAAAGCCCGTTTTTTCAAGGATTTTTTTGCCACCGTCTACGATTTTAGCATAATGTTCCGGTAAACTCAAACATTGCTCAACATGATTTTTAGCTTGTTCTATATCCATGGGGGCTGGCAGATAACCTATGCTGCCCGGGACCTCAGGGTCATAGGAAAACTCCCTCCCATCTCTTCCCGTGGCCACAGGCGGACCACCAGGTAATGCCACATGAGTCAGATCCAACATCCCGGCAAAATATGTGTTGTTGCCTTTTGGTGCGTTATCGAATGACAAATGAGCAGAGTATACCGATATGTCCTTCCTGATGAGTTCCATCACGTATTCCCCTGTATGGCCGTCTGCTGAAACCTTATCCAAACCTCCGAAAATCAGAGGATGGTGAGTGATGATCATGTCCGCTTTTTTCTCTGCAGCTTCTGCGATGATGTCTCTGTTTATCTCAAGACAGACAAGCACGCTTCCCATGTCTTTTTTTCCTGTATGTATCTGCACTCCGCTGTTGTCCCACTGGGGTATGTTTTCAAGGGGCGCTATATCCTCTATCAGTTTTATAAGGTTTTCATACTTCATTTTTCACCTCTTGACTATCGCATCCATATAATATGCAACTTTTTTCCTTGCGTTCTCCAAAGTCTCCGGTCCACATCGCTCCGATTTCTCGCATCCTTCCAGCACCGTCACGGCACTTTTCAGTTTTTTCTCTGCCAGCTGTCTAAACAAATCCGGGCATATCTCTTTCAGATACGGTGGTAGCTCCGCAACTCCGCCTCCGCTACCGCCAAGATCTATGTCCTCAAGCAGATTTTTGCCGTCGTTATTGTTCCTGGGTGCCGCCTTTATTATTTCACATACATAGGCTCCCTCTTTTACAAGATCTTCCTCCGATATGACAAATCCGTTTTCAGATATCCATCTTCTCAACAGTTCCGAATTCTTCCTTGGCTGAAAAATGTATTTCCTGAAACTTAAGGTTTTCTCCCGATCTCTTTCGAGCATGGCGACCATCAGTTTTGCCCCCATACCGGCCATGACTATTACGTCTGCTTCTCCCGCTTTTATTACTTCCAATCCGTCTCCCAGTCTGAAGTCCGCCTGTCCGCCGAATTGGTATGCGCCCGCATTTCCCTTTGCCTTTTCCAGTGAGGAGGGACTGATATCTGTCATTATGACTTTTGGGCTGATTTTGTTTTCCAACAAGAAAACAGGAAGAAACCCGTGATCAGTTCCTATGTCCGCCACGGATTCCATATCCTCGATCATGTTCTTTATTGTTTCCAGACGTGCAGTGAGTTCCATGACATCAGTTCCGGTTCAGTATATCATTCAAGATAGTCCTTGAGTTTTTTGCTTCTGCTGGGGTGGCGAAGTTTTCTCAAAGCCTTTGCTTCTATCTGTCTTATCCTCTCTCTTGTCACATCAAACGTCTTTCCCACTTCTTCCAGAGTCCTGGCCCTGCCATCTTCAAGGCCGAATCTGAGTTTGAGCACTCTCTGCTCTCTCTCGGTCAAGGTATCGAGCACTTCGACCAGCTGTTCCTTTAGCATCAGGAAGGCCGCCGCCTCTGAAGGCGCCAGCACATCGTCATCAGGTATGAAGTCTCCTAAATGGCTGTCCTCTTCTTCACCTATAGGAGTTTCAAGGGAAACCGGCTCTTGAGCTATTTTAAGTATCTCCCTCACTTTTTCTTCTGTTATGTCCATTTCCAGAGCTATTTCCTGAGGGGTCGGTTCTCTGCCATATTCCTGTAGCAGTTGTCTTTGGATCCTCATAAGCTTATTGATAGTCTCCACCATATGCACAGGTATCCTGATAGTCCTTGCCTGATCCGCAATGGACCTTGTGATCGCCTGTCTTATCCACCATGTGGCATAAGTTGAAAACTTGAATCCCTTTCTCCAGTCAAATTTGTCTACGGCTTTTATGAGCCCCAGATTCCCTTCCTGTATCAAATCCAGGAAAAGCATCCCTCTGCCAACGTACCTCTTTGCTATACTTACCACGAGCCTGAGGTTTGCTTCACACAATTTCTGTTTCGCACTTTCATCGCCTTTTTCCATTTTTTTTGCAAGCTCAATTTCTTCTTCCGCAGTCAGTAAGGGTACTTTGCCTATCTCTTTGAGATACATCCTTACCGGATCGTCAACAGATGTGCCCTTACCCAATGATGCTTCAAGATCGTCCTCCCCATTGTCTTTGCCGTCTGCACCCGTTTCTTTGTCTGCGCCGACACCATCCACTTCTTCTTCATTTTCAATCTCGGCCAATTCAAAATCTTCCGGGTTCTCCTCATATACCACTTCGACGCCACTGGATATCAACCCGTCGTACACGATCTCTATCTGATCCTTATCCAGTTCTATATTCTCAAGATAGGCACATATTTCGGCATATGTCAAACATTTTCCCGTGCCGTGAGACCTTGCCAGCAGCTCATGTATGAGCTCGCTCAATGTGGTCTCCCTCGGCTCTTTTGTCCTTTCGTCCAGATAGTGGACGATCTCAGAGGATTTTTCATCGGGAAGATCTATGCTTTCCTGATGCTCATCTGCAGGGAACCTGTCTGTAGATCCTTCTTTCAGAATGTCCCGGTCTGCAGTGTCCTGCACATTTTCTTCTTCCTTATTATCTCTGTTGCCCTCTGTATCATTTTTTTCAGCTTTCGAGGATGTCTTCCGTTCCGTCTGCTTTTTCGAACTTTTCTCGGCCTCCTTCTTTTTCTTCTCCATCGCTTCCTTTTCCTCTTGAGCCTTTTTTTCCTCTCTGGCCTTTCTCCTTGCCTCAGCCCTGTTTGCTTTTTTTATGGCATCTATCAACTCTTGCTTTTTTGCCCGTTTTTTCAACTGCAAGCCCTTCTCTTCGCCATAAGCGATAAGCTGATCCTTAGTCATTTCTTTCCACATTATTCTTTCTTTCTTATTGGTATTACTCATTTGTTTTCCCCCATGTTCATCTTTTTCTGCAGTTCCATAAGCCGTTTGCTCCACAGATCTATATCATCCCTATGCTTGTCCTCCTCCGCCATGGATATTTTCCATTGGAGTTCTTCCATCTCTCTTTTGACCCCGGCCATGTCCAACTTTTTGAGGCAGTCACTAAAGATCTCTTCTTCCGCTCCTGCCGTCGGTATATTTTTGGTTATATCGTCGAATATGTTCCTTCCTTCCTCGCTCAACCCATCCCCTATTTTTACGGGATCGGTGGTGCCGCCGCTGTCAAATGCCTCCTCCATGGCATCGTATATCTCCCTGCCGTAATAACTGGTAAAAGCTCCCTCCACCTGTTTTCTTTTTTCCATGAGAGCGCTATCCGCCACCATGACGCTTATCAGCGTCTTCTCTATGAGGCTTGGAGCAATGCTTTTATCTACGGGTACCTTTCTACCCGCTTCATCGCCGGGCAGCCCAGTTTCCGTCTCTTCGCTATCCAGCTCATTTCTTATGGCGCCTTCTGATATGCCGGTACGTTTGGCCAGTTCTTTGATATGGACTTCTCTTTCCGTAGGTCTCAATACCTTCAACACATCGGTAGCTTCCTTCAGGAACTTCACTCTTTCCTCGGTACTATCCATATCATGCCTTTCCAACAACCGGTCAAATTTATATTCGACGAATCCCGGCGCCTTATCTACTTTCTTCATGAAAGCAGCCGTTCCGTTTTCCTTTATGAATTCGTCGGGATCTTTGCCGTCATCTATATATATGACTTTCACCCTGCATCCTTCTTTGTACAGTATGTCCGTAGCTCTCATGGCCGCATTGACTCCTGCGGCATCGCCGTCATAGGCTATCACCACATTAGGAGAATATCTCTTTATAAGCCTGGCCTGACCTTCTGTCAGCGATGTGCCCAGTGATGCGGTAACATTCTTTACGCCCCTGTCGTACAGGGAGATCACATCCATATATCCCTCGACCAATATGGCCGAGCCGCTTTTGCTCATCTCACTTCCTGTTATATTGAGAGCATACAGATTGTCTTTTTTACGAAAAACAGGCGATTCAGGGCTGTTCAAGTATTTCGGCTCCCCCCGATCCACTATCCTTCCGCCGAATCCTATCATCTTGCCCCTGGTGTTTTGTATGGGGAATATGACTCTGCTTCGGAACTTATCATACACCTTGCCCTTGCTCATAGATATGAGACCGACCCGATCCATATCTTTTTCCTTGTACCCGAGACTCTTCAGATACAAGGTCAACGAATCCCATTTTTCATCAGCCCATCCTATGCCGAATTTTTTCAGGGTATCGTCGCTTATACCCCTGGCCGTCATATATCCTATGGCCCTGCTGTCCTTCCCTCTGGCCGCCTTGTAAAAATATCTGGCAGCCTGCAGGTTCATCTCATAGCATTTGTTCTTATCCTCTCCTCCGGAAAAACTTTCTTTTATCTCAATGCCATATTCCTCCGCCAGTTTTTCCAACGCACCCAGAAAGTCCAGATTGTAATATTCCTGCACGAAAGTGAAAACGTCCCCGGATTTACCGCATCCGAAACAATGATAGAACTGATTCTTTTCCGAAACGTTAAAAGAAGGTGTCTTCTCGTTGTGGAAAGGGCACAGACCTTTGTAGTTGCTGCCGGCCTTTTTCAACGGCACTACCTTCCCTATGACATCCACGATATTACACCGGCTTTTAATCTCTTCTACTATATCGTTACTTTCTTTCGGCATTCAATATAACCCCTGTTTCAAATTGGTCATATTATGTATATACGCTATATGTTCCCATATTCTTTTTTATATAATCAAAAAAAGCCTGTGGGTTTTGGCTTTTTTTTAAGTGGCTCTATGTCAAATGTTGGGGTGGAGCATGAAATAAAATATGTAGATATTTTTCCGGCAGGTGTCCAGTACCTGCCGGTTTTTGTGATGTGCTTTTC
>CASDUO010000001.1 GCA_949284065.1 uncultured Bacillota bacterium | reverse complement strand
TATATCGCTCCGGAAAACTATCGGTCCGGTGTGGCGAAGGCAGTGGAAAAGTTCGTGCTGGATGTATAGATATATAAGAGGAAGATCGGGAAAGGAGCCTGACGGCTCCTTTTTCTTGACAATGGGAGCACAGACAAAATACAATGATAAGGGGAAAGGCATTGTACAATAACGGCATTGCTCAAGGGAGAAAAAATCGTGAAGCAAAGCTGATACAGTACAAGGCATGGTTACTGACCAAGACAAAGGACGTTATAAAGAAGGGGGAGGGGTTTTTCATGCAGAAAATAAGCGAAATAATGGAGTCTCCGATACATATCATTGCAGTACTTGCTGATACGGCTGTTGTGATCTATGTTTCTCTGTATTTCTGTTGGATATTCTTTGATAGTATGGATACACATTTTTTGACTGATGTGTTTGTAAGATCCAATCCTATGACATGGGGGTCGTATCTGACGGGAATCGTTATGTTGATCCATTTGGCTGTATTCAAGAATATAATCGGGCGATGTCTGATAGCGATATCATATTATTTTACAGTTGCGGTATCGTTAGTTGCGATAATGGGTATGACAAGTTGGACCGACCTTGCTATGTTTCTTCCTCATGTAGCCGTTATCGTTGTGGCGATCGTTATTCTTGTCAAGCAGAAAAAGCAGGAGGTCAAAGACTGAGCGCCGCAGTATCTACAATGATCTGACCGATGGGGATCTCCTTGTGAACGTATAAGTGCTCGGGGAAATCAAAAAAGAACCGATAGCAGTATACCGGTCAGTTCGCATGACAGCAGGGTCCTGCGGGAAGACGACGGGCAAGGGAAAACTATCGGTCCGATGTGATGAAGGCAGTGGAAAAGTCCGTGCTGGATTTATAGATGCATAAGAGGAAGACCGGGAAAAGAGCCGTCAGGCTCCTTTTTCTTGACAATGGGGGAGAGAGGGGATATAATGGTAAAAAATGGTAAAAAATACAAATAATGAAAGAAAACGATACGAAACAGATATGAACAATGTGGAAGCGGGGAGGCTGGGAGAGCTTATGGCTGCAGAAAAGCTCGCCAGAGCCGGATATTTGATAATAGCCATGAATTACCATACGCCTTTTGGCGAAATAGACATAATCGCAAAGCGGAGGGGCATGATATCTTTTGTGGAAGTGAAAACGAGGAACGGATCGGGGTACGGACAGCCGGTCGAGGCTGTCACTTCGGTAAAACAAAGTCATATCAGAAAAGCGGCGAGCTGTTTCCTCCAGCAGAATCCTCATATAAAGGCGGATATAAGCTTTGACGTGATATCCATAAATGTAGATCATCTGAAAAATGTTTTTTAAGCCAGGGACGGATATGGACCCGGAGGGTACGGGAAAATATGAACAGCAAGGTAAACACAGGGGCTTTGAGAGGCATAGACGGATATCTGGTGACTGTCGAAGCCGATGTGAGCCGCGGCCTGCCCGCCTCGAATATAGTGGGATTGGGCGGAGCGGCAGTGAAGGAGTCCATAGAAAGGATAAAGGCGGCTGTGGAAAACAGCGAGTTCCAGTATCCTTTGAAAAGAGTAGTATTGAACCTCATACCGGCTGATGTGAGGAAGGAAGGCAGTCATTATGACCTGCCCATGGCCGTTGCTGTGCTCATGGCCGCAGAGCAGGTGAGACCGGCGGATGGAATGAGGGACAGCGCGTTGTTCGGGGAACTGACTCTGGCCGGAGAAGTCACCGGTATAAGAGGGGCGCTGCCTCTGGTCCTGTGTGCGGTGGAAAGGGGAGCGAAAAATATCATAGTGCCTGAAGACAACATGGGGGAACTGGACCTTATAAAAGGAAGCAACATATTTCCGGTGAAGACGTTGAGACAGGCAGCGGAGATCATAGAGGGAAAAGAAGGAGCCGTGGCCGGACAGGGCGGAAGGAAAAACCAAGGGGGAAAAGAAGGGACGGAGGGCAATGATATCGAGGAGCCGGAAGATTTCAAGGACATAAAAGGTCATGAGAATATAAAAAGAGCCATGGTCATATCTGCGGCGGGAGGCCATGGGATCCTCATGGTGGGGACCCCCGGCTCCGGGAAGACCATGCTGGCCCGCAGGATGCCTACCATAATGCCTCCCATGTCATATGATGAAAAGATCCAAGTGACGAAACTTTACAGCGTCGCCGGGCTTTTGGCAGAGGGGAAAAGCATAGTGGAAGAAAGGCCTTTCAGGGCGCCCCACCACAGCATAACCGTGCCGGCCCTCGTAGGCGGAGGAAGGGTGCCTGCTCCCGGCGAGATATCCCTTGCCCATTGCGGCGTCCTGTTTTTGGATGAGTTCACCGAGTTCGATAAAAAAGTGCTGGATTCCATAAGGGAACCCCTGGAAGAGGGTATGATCGCCGTGGCAAGGAAAGCGGGTAGGGTGGTGTTCCCCAGCAGAGTCGTGCTCATAGCGGCGGCGAATCCGTGCAAGTGCGGTTATCTGGGAGATCCCGTAAGGAAATGCACATGTACTCAGGGGGAGATAGCCAGTTATGCAGGCAGGTTTTCGGGCCCTATACTCGACAGGATAGATATGCACATAAGAGTGGGGTCGGTAAAGTATGAAGAGATAGGGAGCCGCGGCGGGACATCGTCAGAGATGATGAAAAGTGCCGTCATGAGGGCGAGAGCTGTACAGGAAAGGAGATACACCGGCAGCCGGCTGTATTTCAACAGCCAGCTCAGCGGGAAACTGCTGGAAGAGCATTGCGCTCTTGACGGGAAGGGGGAGAGGTTCATGAAAGATGTCTATGAAAAGACGCCTCTTTCCCTGCGAGGTTATCACCGCATGCTGAAAGTGGCAAGGACTATAGCCGATATAGAGGGCGAGGAAGGGATAAGGGTGGAACACCTCATGGAAGCCTTCCAGTACAGGATGTTGAAGGAGTACGAGAGGAAACGCTGACCGTGCCGGATAAGGACGGATAGTATGAGGGAAGACATGACAGAAAGGGGACATATCATGGAAAAAGTACATATGGACCGGGAACAGTATCCGGAGCTCCTGAGAAAGATATCCTCGCCTCCCGAAACGCTCTACTGCATAGGCGAACTGTCTTGCCTTTCGGAAAGATGCGTGGCCGTAGTGGGATCGAGGAAGGCTACGCCTTATGGACGCAATGTGGCGTTCCGGCTGGGAAAGAGACTGGCAGAGAGCGGTGTCACAGTAGTGAGCGGTATGGCTGAGGGCATAGATGCCGAGGCTCATCGCGGCGCTCTGGAGGCAGGGGGAAGGACCATAGCGGTGCTGGGCTGCGGTCCGGACATATGTTATCCGAAAACGAACAGAGAATTGAAGGACCGGATCGAAAGAGAAGGGCTCATAATCAGTCAGTTCAGGCCGGGCACGGAGCCCAGGCCCTATCATTTCCCTTTGAGGAACAGGATCATAAGCGGTATATCGGAAGCGGTGGTCGTAGTGGAAGCAGGCATGAGCAGCGGCTCCCTCATAACGGCGGAATCGGCAGCGGAGCAGGGCAGAGATGTATATGCGGTGCCGGGCAATATCAATTCACTGTCAAGTGCAGGGACGAACAGGCTCATAAAGGACGGGGCCCTTCCCCTCGTAACGGTCGATGATATATTGTGGGACATGAAAATAGGGTCGAAAGCAGAAGAGACCGGATCGCAAAGCCTCGGTGAAGATGAGATGGAGCTCTATGGACTTTTGAGGAAACACGGAGAGATGACTATAGACGAAATATGCGATATGCTCTTGGAGCCTGCGGAAAAAGTCAATGTGCTGGTCACTCTCATGGAGATGAAAGGCATCGTATTCACCGGGCTGGGAAGGGTTTTCATATCTGTTTGAGGGTCTGCGGCAAGGCCGTCCATCATGAGGCGAAAAACAGGCGGAAAGTATAGATAACTCCTCTTATCCGGAGAAATCAGAGACGGGGGTCCGGAAGCGGGGCTCTTTTCTTTTCCTTGCAAAATAATTATTTTGAAGTATAATCTTCTTTTGAAACGGGTGTGCAGCACAGATGACATCGAGGGAAGACGGGAAATGGGACGGCCCGGTAACGATATTTACATACGGAGGGACAGATAAGGATGACCGGTCAGGATAGAGCGGATAAGGATATAGTCAAGGAATCGGCAGATAAAAAGAATAAAAAGACCACGCGGAAATCTGCAGGGGGAACAGGAAAAAAATCGGCCAAAGGGGCCGCCGCGAAGAATCTCGTCATAGTGGAATCCCCTTCCAAAGCCAAGACCATAGGCAAGTTTTTGGGCAGCAAATACAAGGTGATGGCTTCTGTTGGGCATGTCCGCGATCTTCCAAAAAGCCGGATGGGCATAGATATAGAGAACAACTTCGAGCCTCAGTATATCAACATAAGGGGCAAGGGAGAGATAATAAAGGAACTCAAAAAAGAGGCTAAAAAAGCAGACAAAGTCTTTCTCGCCACGGACCCGGACAGAGAAGGAGAGGCCATATCCTGGCATCTGGCTCATCTGTTGGGCATGGACGGCGAGGAAGAGTGCAGGGTGGAATTCAACGAGATAACCAAAGACACCATAAGGGAGGCAATAAAGCATCCCCGGAAGCTGGATCTGAACCTGGTGGATGCGCAGCAGGCCAGGAGAGTGCTGGACAGACTGGTGGGATATCAGATAAGTCCCCTGTTGTGGCGCAAGATCAGATGGGGCCTCAGTGCAGGCCGGGTGCAATCGGCAGCTTTGAAGCTCATATGCTTGAGAGAAGAAGAGATAAGGAATTTCGTTCCTGAGGAATATTGGACTATAACAGCATTGCTCAAAGGAGAAAAGGACTATGAAGCGAAGCTGATACAGTATAAGGGAGAAAAGATAAGCGTAGGCAGCGAGGAACAGGCGGAGAAAATAATAGGCGATGTGAAGGCGGAAACTTTCCGTGTGGAAAATGTAGAGGAAAAGAAGAGGCAGAGGAGGCCCTATCCCCCTTTCACCACCAGCAGTCTCCAGCAGGACGCTTCAAACAAGCTGAATTTCTCCACCAAGAAGACCATGCTCATCGCCCAGCAGTTATATGAAGGCGTAGATATAAAGGGTATGGGCACCATAGGCCTGGTCACATATATAAGGACCGATTCAGTCAGGATATCCGATGAGGCGAGGAGAGCGGCCAAGGATTATGTAGTGGAACAATGGGGTCCCGAATATTATTCGGACAACGTATATTCCAACAAGAAAAAAGATGTCCAGGATGCACACGAGGCCATCAGGGTCTCCCGCATAGATCTTACCCCTGACTTGGTCAAGGATTCTTTAAGCAGAGACCAGTATAATCTCTATAAGCTGATCTGGTCGCGATATGTGGCCAGCCAGATGAGCCCGGCCCAGTACACGGGAATGACTGTGGATATAAAGAACGGAGACTACACATTCAGAGCCAACGGATCCAAGTTGGAGTTTTTAGGTTTCCTGAAGGTCTATTCTCCGTCGAAAAAAGAGGAGGACAGGATACTGCCTCACATAGAGGAAGGAGACAGTCCTGAATGCCGGGACGTGACGGGAGAGCAGAATTTTACTCAGCCTCCGGCCAGGTTCACGGAAGCTTCTCTTATAAAGGAGCTTGAAGACAAGGATATAGGCAGGCCCAGCACATATGCTCCCATCGTCGTGACTTTGACTGAACGGAAATATGTGGAGAAGGACAAAAAGTCTCTGGTGCCTACAGACCTCGGGTCCACTGTCAATGAGATGATGGAAGAATATTTCAAGGAGATCGTGGATATCGGATTTACGGCAGATATGGAGGACAAGCTCGACCGGGTGGAAAGCCAGGGGATAGATTGGAGAAAGATAATAGCCGACTTCTACGGACCTTTTGAAAAAGAATTGGAGTATGCCGACACTCATATAGAGAAGATGAAGGTGGAGGACGAAGAAACGGACGAGATATGCGAGCTCTGTGGCAGGAATATGGTCATAAAGCACGGCAGATACGGCGATTTTCTCGCTTGCAAAGGCTATCCCGACTGTAAAAACACCCGGCCCATCGTCAAGTCCATCGGTGTCAAATGTCCGGCATGCGGTAAAGATATAGTGGAAAGGCGAAGCAAAAAGGGGAGGATATTTTACGGATGCAGCGGATATCCCGAATGTGACCAGTCTTTTTGGGACAGACCTGTGGATAAGAAATGTCCTGAATGCGGATCGTTGCTGGTGCAGAAAAAAGGCAAGAAAGGCCTTCTGGAATGCTCCAACAGCCAATGCGGATACAGGGAGGAGATCGATAATACCGATAAGGATGTGGATCCGGCCGGGTAAAACCGTCGTAAGCGTATGAAAAGGAAACTGGATCGAAACATGATACGGAGGTGTCAAAACTATGGTAGAATTTCGTGCAACTACAATATGCGCGGTCAGAAGAGGGAAGGATGACATATGTATAGGCGGTGACGGACAGGTCACCATGGGAGAAACCGCCATAATGAAGGCGGGAGCGAAAAAGGTGGAAAAAATATACAGGAACAGCGTTCTGGTGGGATTTGCCGGATCGGTGGCCGATGCTTTTTCCCTGAGAGAAAAATTCGAAAAGAAACTGGAGGAACACGGCGGGAACCTTAAGAGAGCGGCGGTGGCTCTGGCCCAGCTCTGGAGGATGGACAAAGCCATGAGGAACCTGGAGGCCCTTATGATAGTAGCCGACAGGGAAGCCATGCTCATCATTTCCGGAACAGGCGAAGTCATAGAGCCGGATCAGGATTTTGTGGCGATAGGTTCCGGAGGCAACTATGCCTATGCGGCAGCGAACGCGCTGTTCAACAACACCGATATGGGAGCCAGGGAGATCGTCGAGAAATCTCTCCAGATAGCCGCATCCATATGTGTGTATACCAATTCAAACATCTCCATCGAAACATTGGAAAAAGAGGAGGCGTAAACAATGGAAAAACTTGCCGAGAAAAAACTTTACAGCATGACTCCGAGAGAGATAGTGGAGGCGCTGGATAAATATATAATCGGTCAGGACGAGGCCAAAAAATCTGTGGCTGTGGCTCTGCGCAACCGATACAGGAGGAGCCTCCTCCCTGAGGAAATGAGAGAGGAGATAACCCCTAAAAACATTCTCATGATGGGGCCCACCGGAGTGGGAAAGACTGAGATCGCCAGGAGACTGGCAAAACTCAACGACGCCCCTTTCGTAAAGGTGGAGGCGACGAAATTCACAGAAGTCGGTTATGTGGGCAGAGACGTGGAAACCATGATAAGAGATCTGGTAGAAGCCTCTATAAGGATAACCAAGCAGAAGAGACTTGAAGAAAAATATGTAGTGGCAGATCAGATAGCTGAGGAAAAGATCATCGATGCCATAATACCCGGAGGCAGGAAGGCATCTGCCGGAACGGGAACTCAGAGCGGACCCTTCGACTTCATCATGGACAATGCCGGGTACAAGAGCCAGAAGGCTCAGTATGAGGAGCAGCAGGCAAAAAAGGAAGAAGAGGAGACAAAGAAATTCAGAGATGAGAACGCTCTGACCAGAGAGCAGATAAGGAGCCAGCTCAGAGACGGACTCCTCGATGAGCAGTATATAGAGATCCAGGTGACAGAGTCTCCGAAAACCAATCAGCTGGATGTTGCCGGCGGGGAAGGCATGGGCATTTCCATAGGCAACATATTCGGCAATGATATGCCGAAAAAGAAAAAGAACAAAAAAGTGACCGTAAAGGACGCGAAAAAGATCCTGAGAGAGGAAGAGGCGCAAAACCTCATAGACATGGATCAGGTAGAGGACGAGGCTTTGGAAAACGCCGAACAAAACGGCATAATCTTTATAGATGAGATAGACAAGATCGCTGCAGGAGAGGGATACAGATCAGGAGCGGACGTTTCAAGAGAAGGAGTGCAGAGGGATATACTCCCTATCGTGGAGGGCAGTGTGGTCAACACCAAGCACGGTCCGGTGAAGACCGACCATATACTTTTTATAGGAGCGGGAGCCTTCCACACAGCCAAGCCCACAGATCTCATACCGGAACTGCAGGGAAGGTTCCCCATCAGGGTAGAGTTGGAAAACCTTACCGAAGAGGCTTTTCTGCGTATATTGACCGTGCCGGAAAACGCTCTGATCAAACAGCACAAGGCGCTGCTCGAAACGGAAGGGGCGAAAGTCGAGTTCACGGATGACGCCATAGAAGAGATCGCGAGCATGGCCTTCCTCATGAACGAGCAGACCGAAAACATCGGGGCGCGAAGGCTCCACACCATATTGGAAAAACTGCTCGAGGATATTTCATTCAATATACCCGATATGGATAAGGATGAAATAGTCATAGACAGGGCTTATGTCCAGGAAAAATTCATGGAAAAGATACACCCTGAGGATATGGACAAATACATACTGTGATCACCGCATGTGGATGACTCGGAAAAGGCCGCCCGAAAAGAGAGATGAGGGGGGCCTTTTTAGGTGGTTCCTGTCGTTGAGGGCACAGCCGTTCACCCTGACGAATGTCAGAAATTTTTCATGATGAGAAAATTTTCAAAAAAATCAAAATAAATCACTTGAAACAGCACAATATAATGGTATAATCTCCCGTGAAGAGTGCAAAGCAAAGAGAATGCTAACAACTGTAGAATTTGAACTAAGAAAAAGAAAGCGAGGAAGTATGGAAAGCACTATTTTGTCCAAAGTGAGAAAGGTAAACTGGATATTGCAGGAGTCACCCAAGGGAGGATTTTCATTCGATGACCTTTGCGGTATCCTGAGCGAGCTCACAGCATCCAATGTGTATATCGCAGATACCGAGGGAATGATACTCGGAGTGTATTACACGAAGATCGAAGACAGTGCGACTATTGAAGATGCCAAGGGTTTCGAAAGGTTTGCCGATGATTACAATGAAAATCTTATGGGAGTGGAGAACACTATCGCCAATCTGAGAGGCGATGACGTTCTCAAGATATTTGTAAGAGATCATGAGAGCAAGGGCAAATATCATACTATAATCCCCATAACCGGAGGGGGGAAGAGATGGGGGACATTGATATTAGCCAGAGACGAAAAAGCATATGAAGAAGAGGATCTTGTTTTGGCTGAGGTGGGGGCCACAGCTGTGGGCATAGAGATAGAGCGAAGGAAGGTTTTGGAAGAAGAAGAAGAGAAAAGGAATGAAGAGATGGTAAAAATGGCCATAGGGACCCTCTCCTATTCGGAAAACGAAGCCGTCATAAAGATTTTTGAGGAACTTGACGGCGAGGAAGGGATACTTGTGGCAAGCAAGGTGGCTGATAAGTCCAGGATCACCAGATCGGTAATAGTGAATGCTCTTCGAAAACTGGAAAGCGCCGGTATAATAGAGTCCAAGTCCCTTGGGATGAAGGGGACTCACATCAAGGTACTCAATGACAAATTCCTCGGCGAGCTGAAAAAGACGGAGTAGACGGACCACATAAGGATGTTCAAAAGGCGGTCGTCGGGCCGCCTTTTAACGAGTCCGGAGAAATGGTGCGAAAAGGCGGACACGAAGTGGAGGGAATATGATACTGTACAGGACCGTAGCATCTGAGGCTACGGCGGAAGTGATTATATCGAGATCGAGATTCATAGGGCATATAGCACGAGCCGATTCGAAAGAGGAAGCGGACAGATTCATAAGATCCGTAAGGGAAGAACATAAAAGTGCGACTCACAATGTGCCCTGTTTCCTCATAGGGGAGAAACAGGAACTGAAATGGGCAAGCGATGACGGAGAACCGTCGGGCACGTCAGGCATGCCCATGGTGCAGATGCTGGAAAAAGAGGGGATAACGAATGTGGTCCTGGTAGTGACCAGGTATTTCGGCGGCATAAAGCTGGGAACGGGAGGCCTTGTCAGGGCCTATACGGAGACAGCTGCAAAGACTCTGAAAGCCGCCGGCATAAAAGAAGTGAGGGAGATGTACGTGGTCAGATACAGTATGGCCTACAATTTTTTGCCGAAACTGCAGAATCTGGAAAGGACGAAGAACTTCACCATCGAGGAGGTAGAGTACGGGGAAGATGTAAAGGTCACCATCGCAGCGGGAACGGAAGAAAAGGAGAGCATAAGGGAACTGCTGGGAGATCTGACATGCGGCCGGGGGAAAGTGCTGTCAGAGGAAGAAAAGGCTTATTGAGAGAAGGGTGGAAAACACAAAAAAACCGACAGAAAAACCGGGAAAACCACTTGACACCCGGGAATAAGTACTGTATATTTAATAACTGTGTCAGACATTCGATTGTCTATTTTTGAGGGCGCTTAGCTCAGCTGGGAGAGCACCTGCCTTACAAGCAGGGGGTCACAGGTTCGAGCCCTGTAGCGCCCACCAGCAAATGGAAAAGACGCATTTGAGTCCCGAGAGCTACGAGGGGCAAATGAGATGGTCCGGTAGTTCAGTTGGTTAGAATGCCAGCCTGTCACGCTGGAGGTCGTCGGTTCGAGCCCGATCCGGATCGCCAATATCCCGAAAAGATTTCGGGAACATGCTGGCATAGCTCAGTTGGTAGAGCAGCTGATTTGTAATCAGCAGGTCGGGGGTTCAAGTCCCTTTGCCAGCTCCATAAGGACAAGGGGAGGATGTCTCACCCTTATGAGGAGGAGTGCCCGAGTGGCTAAAGGGGGCGGACTGTAAATCCGTTGGCTAAGCCTACAGTGGTTCGAATCCACTCTCCTCCACCAATAACATGCGGAAGTGGCTCAGGGGTAGAGCATCGCCTTGCCAAGGCGAGGGTCGCGAGTTCGAATCTCGTCTTCCGCTCCATTTGAAAAATGCCTGAAAAGGCATATAACATGCGGATGTGGTACAATGGTAGAACCTCAGCCTTCCAAGCTGAAGACGTGAGTTCGATTCTCATCATCCGCTCCAAAAATCGCCTTTGTATCCGCAAGGATACAAAGGCGGAAAAATTGTTTGTGGGCTCATAGCTCAGTTGGATAGAGCAACGGCCTTCTAAGCCGTGTGTCCGGGGTTCGAATCCCTGTGGGCTCACCAATTTTAATAACGATGGGGTATCGCCAAGCGGTAAGGCAACGGACTTTGACTCCGTTATTCGTAGGTTCGATTCCTGCTACCCCAGCCATTGGGACCCATTAGCTCAGTCGGCAGAGCACCTGACTTTTAATCAGGGTGTCCGGAGTTCGAATCTCCGATGGGTCACCATTTTTTAGCAGGAACGAGAGAGGATCCACGGAATGGAGAGGTGTCCGAGTGGTTTAAGGAGCTGGTCTTGAAAACCAGTGACTCCGTAAGGGGCCGTGGGTTCGAATCCCACCCTCTCCGCCAAAGCGTGATACCGTTTTGTAAGACAGGAAGCGTCAGGGAGAAGTACTCAAGAGGCTAAAGAGGACGGTTTGCTAAATCGTTAGGGTTCGCAAGGGCCGCGTGGGTTCGAATCCCACCTTCTCCGCCATATGAATAATATGAAGCCATGCATATGGAATGGTCGGGAACGATCCTGGCACGTACGCTGATTTTTAGGGGTATAGCTCAGTTGGCAGAGCAGTGGTCTCCAAAACCACGTGCCGTGGGTTCGAATCCTACTACCCCTGCCAAATACCTATATCAGCGGGGTGTAGCGCAGCTTGGCAGCGCAACTGGTTTGGGACCAGTGGGTCGCGGGTTCAAATCCTGCCACCCCGACCATATGATGGGGGCCTTTAGCTCAGTTGGTTAGAGCGTCCGGCTCATAACCGGCAGGTCCGGGGTTCGAGTCCCTGAAGGCCCACCATTTTGCCCAGATAGCTCAGTTGGTAGAGCAAGGGACTGAAAATCCCTGTGTCCTTGGTTCGATTCCGAGTCTGGGCACCAATTCCTATGAAACAGCCTTTCGCTGACTATGAGTCCGAAGGGTTGTTTTTTTATACATGATATCCCGTGCCGCGGCGGATGGAGATTTTTTGTCCATATATATGACACGATATTGTGATATAATCTCACGTGGACCATGGGAAAGGAAGGGAAAGGGTGTAAAAATGGCACAACTTTTTTATAAATACAGCACCATGAATGCAGGCAAGTCGATCGAACTCATAAAGGTGGCATATAACTATGAGGAAAGAGGTAAGAGGGTGCTGGCGATGGTGCCGGCTGTGGATACCAGACATGGCACAGGTATGATAACATCAAGAGTAGGCCTTCAGCGGGATGCCATCCCCATAAAGGCGGATACCAATATCCTGGAGCTTTTTCTGAAGGAGAATAGCCGTCATCAGGTGGACTGCGTCCTCATAGACGAATGTCATTTCCTCCTGAAGCACCATGTGCAGGAGCTTGCCGAGATCGTGGACAGCTGCAATGTACCGGTGATGGCATACGGTCTGAAAAACGATTTCAGGAACGAACTGTTCGAAGGTTCATATTACATGCTGGTCTATGCCGACAAGATAGAGGAAATAAAAACCATATGCTGGTGCGGGAAAAAGGCTACCATGGCAGCGAGAGTGGTAGACGGGAAATTCGTCAAAGAGGGGAAACAGATCCTGGTAGGAGGCAACGAAATGTATGTGGCGCTCTGCAGGAAGCATTACAACGACGGCAGACTGGGACCGGATATAGAAAGCGGACGGAAAAGGCCTGAACAAAGGCAGGACAAAAAGCCGGGCGAACAGGGGTGAAGGGCAAAACTATCAAGATGGAAAGGAAGGAAGTAAGGATGGATAAAAAGGTGTTGTTCTGCGGCGGCGGCAACATGGCTGAGAACATAATGAGGAGTTTTTTGACAAAAGGAGTGACAGGACCCGAAAACGTAACGGTACAGGAGCTGCTGCAAGACAGATGCGACTATTTGAAAGATGAATATAAAGTCAATGCGGTGACAGATGCTTCGGCTTATATGGATGGGACCGATCTGTTTTTGATCGCGGTACATCCCGACCAAGTGGACAGCGTGACCCGGGTGATAAAGGATCATATAAAGGATGGGGCCATAGTGCTTTCCATAGCTGCGGGAGTCACGGTGGCGACTCTGGAAGAAAAAGTGGGTAGTGATAAAAAAGTCGTCAGAGTCATGCCCAACACTTTGAGCCAGGCCGGAAGCGGATACAGCGCCGTTTGCACCAACGGCAATGTGGATGCAGACGACAAAAAATATGTATCCGCCATGCTTGATGCCCTGGGACAGACCATGTATATAGAGGAATCCATGTTCGATACCTTCACAGCCTTCAGCTGCTCAGGCGCCATGTGGGTGTACAAGCTGGTGGAAGCTCTCATAGATGCAGGGGTCTATGTGGGATTCAGCAGGAAGTATGCGAGGAATATAGTGGTCAGGAACCTTATGGGAGTCGGAGGCATACTGGATATCACCGGAGCACATCCCTGTGTGAAGGTGGACGAACTCAGCTCTCCCGGAGGCGTTACGGTAGAGGGGCTCAAGGTGCTGGAAAGCAAGGGATTCAAAAGCGCAGTGGTGGAATCCATGGATGCTGCCGTATCCAAGGCCAGAGGGATAAAATGATCACGATAACTGAGAAGAATATCAAAGGCGGCAGCCCTGGCAGGAACCACGGCGCCGCATTTCTTTTTCTATACCGTTGAGTATGGTGCGCTTTTTGTAACTCCATTCCGGGGCTATCAGGAGTTTGCGGGGGACGTCGCCGGTGAGCCTGTGTATGGTGATGTGGGGAGGGATGATCTCGAGCATGTCGGCGATGAGGCTGATGTATTCCTCCGGCGATGAGAAAGGGGTGTAGCCTTCGTACAGAGTTTCCATAGCAGAGCCCCTGACTATATTCAGCAGGTGGAGTTTTATCCCGAAAGGGTCTCCGCCGCAGACATATCTCACTGACTCTTCCATCTGTTTTTTCGTTTCTCCGGGAAGGCCCATTATCAGATGGGTGACGAAGGGGATGTTCCTGGATCTCAACTGACGGATGGCCTCATCATACACGGGAAGATCATAGCCCCGGTTTATGTGGTCTCCGTGTATGGTCTGGAGCCCCAGTTCCACCCACATAAAAGTCTTTTCATTGAGTTCCGACAAAAGGTCGTATATCTCGGGGCTGAAACAATCGGGTCTCGTGGCGATCACGATGCCCCTTATGCGGCCTTTTTCCTCGTGGCCTTCAAAGGCATGGAGTGCACCGTAATATTTTTCCCGCAGTACATCGACAGGGGCATAGGTGTTGGTATGGCTTTGGAAATATACCAGATAGTCGGAAACCCGGGGCCATTTGTCAGCCAGCAGTTCCAATTGTCGGAAGACGTCGCCGGCCAATTCGCCGGAACCTCCGGGCGAACAGAATATACAGCCGCCGGTACCGCAGGTGCCGTCTCTGTTGGGACATGTGAACCCGGCGTCTAAAGACAGCTTGACGGTCTTGCTGCCCAGGGTCGTTTTCAGATAATGCCCTATATGGTTTATTCTGGGTGTTTCTTTATCCTTTGTCATATGCCGCCTTTTTTACATAGTTATTGCTACAGACTTATGGTATAATAACTTGTCAAATTTTTAAAGGGTATAAGATGAAAACATGAGAAACGTAGATGAAAAAGGATCGGTCGGCTCATATGTATCCCACTGGAAAGAGGACGAGACGAGCCACATAATGGAAGGCGACAGAGAAAAATCAAAAGCCGGGAAGACCCTCCTGCTCCACAGCTGCTGCGGGCCGTGCAGCACGTCTGTAGTCGAGAGGCTCGATGCCGATTACCATATAACCATATATTTTTATAATCCTAACATAACAGACGAAGAGGAATATTACAGAAGACTTGATGCCCAAAGGAAGTTCATACGTCAGTATAATGAGTCTCCGGACAGACGCGGACTTTTGGGGTTCATGGAAGGCGGATACGACAGCAGGGAGTTTTGCAGAGCGACGAAGGGGATGGAAGGAGAAAAGGAAGGGGGCAGACGTTGCGTAGAGTGTTTTCGCCTTAGGCTGGAAAAGACCGCAGGACAGGCAAAGATACTGGGATATGACTGTTTTTCCACCACCCTCACAGTAAGTCCGCACAAAAGCTATGAAACTGTGTCCCATATAGGGAGACAGCTCTCCTACAGGTACGGAGTAGATTTCCTGGACATGGATTTCAAAAAAAAGGACGGGTATAAGCGGAGCGTGGAGCTTTCCAAGCTGCACAGACTGTACAGACAGGATTATTGCGGATGTCATTTCTCTTTTATGGAAAGGAATGCCGTCGCGGAAGAGAAAAGGGATATGGAGAGTAAGGACGAGGATAGGGAATGACGGGGCCCGTAACGCCCCACGAACATGAGATGGATGAAAAATGATGGACAAGGAGGAAAAAGATGTCGAAACTTATATTGCCGGAAGGTTATGAACCGTATATATATGGAATGGAGAGCCAGCGGGCCATCAAGAAGATAAAGGACTTCTTCCAGCAGGAGCTGGCATACGGACTGTCTTTGAGAAGGGTCAGCGCCCCTCTCTTCGTGACTCCGGAAAGCGGGCTCAACGATGATCTGAACGGTGTGGAGAGGATAGTCGAGTTCACGCTCAAAGATATGGATGAAGCCCGGGCACAGGTGGTACAGTCCCTGGCCAAATGGAAAAGGATGGCTCTGGGCAAGTACGGCATAAAGCCCGGTCACGGTATATACACGGATATGAACGCCATAAGGCGGGATGAGGAGTTGGACAATCTCCATTCCGTATATGTGGATCAGTGGGACTGGGAAAAGGTCATAACGAAGGAGCAGAGGAATGAGGATTATCTCAGAGAAGTCGTAGGCAAGCTGTATATCGCCATAAAGAATCTGGGGGATTTTGTGAACAGGCATTATCCAGAGATAAAAACAGAGCTGCCTAACGAGATATTTTTCATAACCACCCAGGAACTCGAAGATATGTATCCGGACAAAACGCCAAAGGAAAGGGAAGATGCCATAACCGAAGAGAAGAGGGCCGTGTTCATCATGAAGATAGGCGGACTTTTGAAGTCGGGAACGAAACATGACGGAAGAGCTCCCGATTACGATGACTGGGAACTGAACGGCGATATCATCCTCTGGAACGATATACTGGATCAGGCCTTTGAGATCAGTTCCATGGGGATAAGAGTAGACGAGGAGAGCATGGCGAGACAGCTCAAGCTGGCAGGTGCTGAGGAAAGAGCCCAACTTCCGTTCCACAAGGCCATACTCAACGGGGAACTCCCATATTCAGTGGGAGGCGGTATAGGACAGAGCAGGTTATGTATGTACTTCCTGCGAAAGGCCCATATAGGAGAGGTACAGGCTTCAGTTTGGCCTGACGATATGATAAAGGAATGCGAAGCTAACGATATATATCTTTTATAGCCGGAAAAAAGGATGTTGAGGCGGACTCTGAAAGGAGTCCGCCGAGTTTCAGACAGAGACGGGATCCCGCCTGCATAAAGAGGCAGGGGATCATGCTGCAGATGACCATGACAGAAGCCTTGTAATGAAGTACGTAGATCTTGTAATCGATAATAAGAGCAAAGCCACGGACCGGTTCTACACATACAGATGCGGATCGGATTGTGTTTCCGTGGGACAAAAGGTGTATGTATACTTCGGGAAAGGGAAGGCCCTGCGCGAAGCCTATGTTTTTCGTGTGAAAGATGAACCGGGAACGGGATCAAGGGACCTCAAGGAGGTCGAGCTCATAGATGAAGACATATGTTTGAACAGCGAGATGATAAAAGTGGCCTGCTGGATGAGGGACAGGTACCTGTGCAGATATATAGACGGGATAAAGCTCTTCACCCCTGCAACAGGGACTGTCAAGCGAGGCCCCAGGATAGGAGCTCTCGAAGAGACTGAAGAGACCGGAAAAGAGGTGCGTATCCTTACGGAAGAACAGAAAAAAGCTCTTGATGCTGTGGGAAGGGCCATAGAAAAGGGAGACGGGAAAAGATTTCTGTTGTGGGGCGTGACCGGCAGCGGAAAAACAGAGGTGTATATGAGGGCTGTGGCCAAAGCTTTGGATAAGGAGAAGAAAGCGATCGTGCTGGTTCCCGAAATAGCCCTGGCCGGACAGATGATATCCAGGTTTGCCGCAAGGTTCGGACGGGAAAACATAGCCGTGCTGCACAGCGGCCTGACTAAGGCGCAGAGATACGAGGAGTGGCAGAAAATAAGGAAAGGCCGTGTGAAAATAGCCATAGGAGCCAGGTCGGCTGTGTTCGCGCCCATGGAGGACATAGGCCTCATAATAATCGACGAGGAACACGAAAGCACATACAAGTCAGATATGACGCCTAAATATGACACTGTGGAGGTAGCTATCAAAAGATGCGCTTTATCCGGAGCGGTCCTGCTGCTGGGCAGCGCCACACCATCGGTGGCCACATTCTACAGGAGTGAAAAGGGTATATATGAAAGGCTCGAGCTGAGGAAAAGATATAACGATGTGGAGCTCCCCGATGTGGAGATAGTGGACATGAAGGATGAGATGAAGTCCGGAAACATGTCCCCCGTGAGCAGGAGGCTTTATGAAGCCACAGGCAGGGAACTCGCAGAAGGGAACCAGATCATATATTTCCTCAACAGGAGAGGATACAACACCTGTGTCACATGCGGGAACTGCGGGAAAGTGGTGAAGTGTCCCGAATGCGGGATAACCATGACATATCACAAGTACATAAACGGGCTGGAATGTCATTATTGCGGTTACAGGGAAGAGGTACCCAAGGTCTGCCCTGGATGCGGCAGCAGCGAAATGATGATGACAGGGACGGGCACCGAAAAAATACAGGAAGAAGTGGAAAGGCTTTTCCCCCTGGTAGAGACGGCAAGACTGGACCTGGATACGGCAAAAAAGAAACCGGAAAAAATATTGAAGGACTTCGCATCAGGGAAAGTACGGATATTGTCCGGCACTCAGATAGTGGCCAAGGGACTCGATTATCCTCACGTGACCCTTACGGGAATAATATCTCCGGATACGACCCTGAATATCCCCGACTACAGATCTCCTGAGAGGACTTTCCAGCTTATCACACAGGCTGCAGGCAGGGCCGGCCGCGGAGAAAAGAGGGGAAAGGTGATAATACAGACATGTGATACGGAAAACTATGCGATAAGAGCGGCTGCGAAGCAGGATTACATGGAGTTTTACCAAAAGGAGATAAGATTCAGGGAGCTCATGGGATATCCGCCTTTCGGGGACCTTATTCAGGTAGTTTTAAGTTCATCAGATGAGAATATCCTGGGTGAGATGGCGGCCGTATGGTGTGCGGAGCTGAAGGACCTGCTGGCCGGAGGCGGCCAGGACCCGGGCAGAGTACTGGATCCGGTAGACATGGTTTATGTAAGGAAAAAAGAGGGATGCAGGAAACAGATCCTGATAAAGTGTCCTCAGGGGCAAAGAGGCATCTATATGGGAGCTGTAAAAGCCCTTATGGACAGGGGAAGAGAGAGCAGAGAAAAAAGATATACGGTCCTTGTGGACGTGAATCCATACAGGGCATGATATAGAGGAAAAGCATTTTATGAACAAAAGGAGAGGAAGATGGCTTTAAGAAATATAGTGAAGCTGGGAGATGACATACTGAGGAAAAAGGCAAGAGAAGTGGGAGAGGTGAACGACAAAGTGATAACTCTCCTTGAGGATATGAGGGAGACCATGGCCGTAGAGAAAGGTGTAGGTCTGGCCGCCCCTCAGGTGGGTATACTCAAACGCATCTGTATATTGCAGCCTGATCCGGAGGGAGAGATCCTGGAATTCATAGATCCGGTGATACTGAAGGAAGAGGGAGTCCAGGAAGATTATGAAGGCTGTCTGAGCGTGCCTGGTCTGATAGGTAAAGTAGAAAGGCCCCTTGAAGTGTGGGTCAGAGCGAAAGACAGGAGCGGAGAAGAAAAAGAATATCATCTTGAGGGATTCGGAGCCGTCGTTGCCTGCCATGAGATAGATCACTTGGAAGGCATAGTGTATGTGGACAAGGCGACGGATGTGCATGAACCCGTACAGGAGGAGGAACTGTGACGATGAGAACTGTTTTCATGGGTACGCCCGACTTCGCCCTGCCCACGCTTGAGCACCTGAACAGGATAAGCCACATATGTCTGGTGGTAACGAAACCGGACGTAAGGAAGAACAGAGGGAAAAAACTACTTCCGTCTCCGGTGAAGATGAAGGCCGGGGAAATGGGACTGGACGTTGTGGAACCTGAAAACATCAGAGACGACCGGGAGTTCATCGACGCCGTCAGGAGTTGTGAGCCCGACTTCATAGTGGTCACGGCATACGGGAAGCTCCTGACCCGGGAAATACTCCAAATACCCAAATATGCCTGTGTCAACGTGCACGGATCCCTGCTGCCTAAATACAGAGGAGCAGCCCCGGTGCAAAGGGCCATTTTAGAGGGAGAAAAATATACGGGGGTGACCATAATGAAAATGGCGGAAGGCATGGATACGGGCGATATGTACATCAAAGAGAGTACGGAAGTAGGGGATAAAAAATGTTCAGAACTGTGGGAGGAATTATCTCTCATGGGAGGAAGGCTCATAGAAAGAACTTTGCCGCTCATACAAAGGGGAGAACTCATTGCCGAACCCCAGGACGACAAGGAGGCCACCTATGCTCCTTTTATAACCAAGGAGGAGGGAAGGATAGATTTCTCAAAAACGCCTGGATATATCCTGAGGCAGATAAGAGGTTTGGATATGTGGCCCGGCGCCTACTGCAATTACGGAGAAACCATAATGAAGGTGTGGGACGGTCAGCCTGTGGAAGGGACCACAGACCGTGATCCGGGGACCATATTGGGTCTTTCGGACCAAGGTATGGATGTGGCTGTAGGAGGGGGGATTTTGAGGATATGCGAGATCCAGATGCCCGGGAAAAAGCCCGTGAGCGTGAAAGAGTACCTTAAGGGCAACAGCATTGATATAGAAATGATTTTGCGGTAAAATATAAGTTACGGATAAGAGGATCGGGGCGTAAGGCCACGCCTTGGACGGCAGTCGGAACTACAGACGGAAGTCGGAGGAAAGAACGAAAGAGTCGAAACAAGGAGATATATTATGGACGTGAATCGCAAAACTGCATATAACACCCTGATGGATGTGGAGTCGAAAACATCTTATTCCAACTTTGCACTGAATCACAACATTGCGGTATCGAGACCCAACAATCCTGCTTTTGTAAGAGAGCTGGTATATGGAGTCCTCGAAAATAAACTGTATTTGGACTACGTAATATCACAGCTTGTCGATAAGGGGATAGACTCTGTAAAAAAACAGGACCTCAACATTTTGAGGATGGGCATATATCAGCTGGCAAAGATGAACTCTGTGCCGGAGTATGCGGCGGTGAATGAATCTGTTGCCATGGCGAAAAGATATGCTATAGGGCGCGACGGATTCATAAACGGAGTCCTCCATTCCTACATAAAGGAAAAGTATAACATAAAGCTTCCCGACAGGGCACAGGATGAAGTCAGATATCTTTCGATAAAATATTCATACGAGCCGTGGATCATAGAACTCTGGAAAGAAATATATGATGTGGATTTTCTGGAGGAACTCCTGGAAGCCGGAAATGAGACGCCGGACGTCTGCATAAGGCTGAACTGGCTGAAAGTGATGAAGCCCGATCTCATTGACGCTATGAACAAAAGAGGTTTCGAAGTGAGAGAGGGCAAGTACAGCAAAAACGCCTTATATGTCAAAGGGGGAGATCTCCTTGCTACGAGCCTCTATAAGAACGGCATGTTTTCCATACAGGACGAAGCGTCGCAAATGGTGGCGCAAATGCTGGATCCCAAACACGACGATCTGGTCATGGACATGTGTGCCGCCCCCGGAGGGAAGGCTCTGGCAATAGCAGAGAGGATGAACAACAGGGGAAAAGTGATCGCATCTGACATATACAAAAGGAAAGTAGAAATAACGGACAGAGAGGCAAAGAGGCTGGGGATAAACATAATCGAAACCAGGACCTGGGATGCCACCAGAGTGGACTCTTCCATGGTACAAAAAGCAGATAAAGTCCTGGTGGATGCTCCCTGTAGCGGCCTTGGAGTCATAAGAAGGAAACCCGAAATAAAGTACAAGAAGAATGTAAAGGAGATAGAGGAGCTGCCGAGGAAGCAGCTGGCGCTTTTGACTGCATCGGCAAACTATGTAAAACCCGGCGGATATCTCATGTATTCCACATGTACCATAAATCCCTACGAGAATGAAAGGGTGATAGCGGAGTTCACGAGGAAAAATCCGGGGTTCCATACCGAGGACATGATACAGCTTCTTCCGAACATCAACGGTACAGACGGATTTTTCATATGCAAGATGAGAAAGGATACTGATTTGGTACAACCATGATCCAGGTAGGTTTTAAAAGCAGTAAAGGGAAAAGAGAGAAAAACGAAGATGCCTGTTATGTGATGCCTGAACAGAATGTCTATATAGTGGCCGATGGAGTAGGAGGCAGCAATGCAGGGGAGTTGGCCAGCAGATCGGCAGTAACGGGTGTTGCAGAATTGCTCAGAGAAGAGCCGCTGTCGGCCATAACCGGTGAGAACGAGCTCAAGGAGAGCCTTGAAAAGGTAGTGGAAGAAGTCAATGACCGGGTTTTTGATCTGTCAAAGAGACATCCGGACAACTTTGGCATGGCCACTACGCTGATAATATGTTACATAAGAGGGAATGCGGCCTATTTCGTCAATGTAGGAGACAGCAGGGCATATCTGTGGCACGGCGGCAAGCTCTATCAACTGACAGAAGATCACACTTATGTGAACACCCTGATCAGGATGGGAGTGCTGTCCAAAACCGAAGCTGCAGGTCACCAGAAGAGCAATATGATAACAAAGGCCATAGGAGTCGACGGCAGGGTAGGACCGGACTTCTATAGAGTGGATATAACAGATGGAGATGTTATACTCCTGTGCAGTGACGGACTGTACGGAGAACTGGAAAAAGAAAAAATAGCCGCTTTGATAGCCGATGAACCTAATATGACCGCTTTGTCGGAGAACTTAGTGTATGAGGCAAATGACGCGGGAGGCAGGGACAATGTTACAGTCATCTGCATAAAGAAAGAGAGCAAGGGGGCACAGTAATATGAGCAGTAAAGTAATAGCCGGCAGATATGAGCTATTGGAAAAAATAGGTGACGGTGGCATGGCCATAGTCTACAAGGCCAAATGCAGACTGTTGAACCGTCTGGTGGCGGTGAAGGTCCTCAAGCCGGAGTTTGCGAGAGATGCAAAATTCGTAGAGAATTTCAAGAGAGAATCTCATGCCGCCGCGGCTCTGTCACACCAGAACATAGTCAGCGTATACGATGTAGGCAGAGAAGGGAATATAAACTATATCGTGATGGAACTCGTAGAGGGCCTCACGCTGAATGAACTCATAGAAGATACGGCCCCTATGGATCACAGAAAGGCTGTAGGGATAGCGAAGCAGATAGCTTCCGGACTGGCTGCCGCCCATAAACACGGCATAATCCACAGGGACGTCAAGCCCCATAATGTACTTATAAATGAAGACGGAGTAGCCAAGATAGCCGACTTCGGTATAGCCAAGGCGGTGTCAGGAGCAACTATGGCAGGCGGGACCAGTGAAGCGGTGATGGGATCTGTCCATTACTTTTCTCCCGAACAGGCAAGAGGGACTTATGTGGATGAAAGATCGGACATATATTCTCTTGGAGTGGTCTTGTACGAGATGCTTACAGGGAAGGTGCCTTTTGACGGAGACAATCCGGTGAATGTGGCGCTCATGCATATAAACGAGGATGTGCCGCCGCCGTCCAGCGTCGTGCCGACCCTGCCTCCCGCACTGGATAAGATAGTGCTGAAGGCTACTGCCAGGCTCCAGTCTGAAAGGTACAGGTCCGCAGAGGAAATGATAGACGATCTTGACGGGGTCGTCATGAGGACCGGGATGGCAGGAGGGGCGTTCGTCTCATCGGATCAGATGAGGGGCAACCGTTCGAAGGCCCGTGATGACATGGAGACGTCATCTCGTGAGAGGTCGGAAGATGCACCCAAGAAAAGATCTAAGAAAAAAGCAGCGATCATCATAAGCATAGTGGCGGCAGCGCTCGTTGCGCTGGGTCTGGCGTACTGGTTCGGACTCATAGGGCCCAAGACTATCGAAGTCCCCGATGTAAAAGGGATGACATATGCGGAAGCGAAAGATGAGCTGGAAGCTGTGAACCTGAGGATAAAAGAGGGAGAGCTGGTGGAAAGCAACCGGTATGAGGACGGTGAAGTAGTGAGCCAGGATCCTGACGACGGGGAAATGGCCAGAGCAAGGCAGGCTGTCGTAGTGGATATATGCAGGGGCGGGCAGGAAGGTACCGTTCCCAAGCTGGTGGGCCTCACCGAAAGCGAAGCCAGAGAGATGATAGAAAGATACGGATTCGAATTAGGCGAAGTCACTACGGATACAGGCAAGAGAGAAAAGGGCGAGGTGATGCGCCAGAATCCCAAGGCAGGGACAGAAGCCGAACCCGGCAGCAAGATCGACATAGTGCTGAGTGACGGCAATGGAGCTGAAGTGCCCAATCTGGTAGGGCTCAGTGAAAGCGAGGCGAGAGCCGCACTGGAGAGAGCCGGCTTCACGGTAGGGACCGTATCGAGGGCAAACAGCGACAGCTATGCAAAGGGCACGGTGATATCCCAGCAGTACGATTCCGGAACATTGCTTGAAAAAGGCAGGAGCGTGAGCTTCGTAGTCAGCGAAGGGAGCGAAGATGACAGCGGCACCATAAGCCTGTACATAGATTATAGCTCCGCTACGGAAGAGGTGTTCTATATGACTGTCACAGTATCCGATGCCAGCGGTACGAGGAACGTGGTAGACGGCAGGAGGAGGAACAAGAGTGGCGGAGGAGAGACCCTCAATATAAGCGGCAGGGGCTCAGGCACGATAACGGTGGTCTTCGATTCAACCACGGTCATGAGGCAAAGCGTGAACTTTGCCACTGGAGAACTCGACTGATGGAAGGACTGATAGTGAAAGGCATAGGCGGATTTTATTACGTGGAGACCCCGGATGGGAAGATCTATCAGTGCAGGGCAAGAGGCCTTTTCAAGAAACAGCAGATAGTGCCGACTATAGGTGACAGGGTGGATATGGATGTGTTGGACGATGAGGAAGGCGTCATAAGATCCATACACGCCAGAAAGAATGTTTTCATCAGACCGGCAGTGGCAAATATCGACCAGATGGTCGTACTGATACCGGTAGCTGAGCCGGCCCCCAATTTTTCCGTGATCGATAAATTGACGGTCATGGCGGAAAGGGCCGGAGTGGATGTTGTCGTAGGGATAAACAAGACGGATATTGGAGAGCCCGGCAGGATATCGGAAATATATGGGCCGATATATGAAACGGTACTGCTCTGTGCCGCTGACAGAGGCGGAGTGGACGATCTTAAAAAACTTCTCTTGGGCAGGATCTCTGTGTTTACAGGTCAGTCGGGAGCAGGAAAATCCACATTGATAAACTCCCTGATGGGCAGAGATATAGCGAAGACCGGCAGTGTGAGTCAGAAAACTCTGGCAGGCAGACATACTACGAGACACGTGGAATTATTCACAGGAGATTCCGGAGAGCGGATATTGGACACGCCGGGATTCACGTCGTTCGAGGTGTTGGAAGGAGACGAGAAAGAGCTGGATCAGTATTATCCGGAGATGAAAAGATATAGGGGAGAATGCAGATACAGAAACTGCAGCCATATAAACGAACCGGGCTGTGCCGTAAGGCAGGCTCTGGAAGACGGGAATATCGATGAAAGCAGATATGCCTCATATGTGTCTCAGTACAGGGAGTTAGAGGAAAAAAACAGGAGTTACAGGTGAAGTGTCCGTCAGGCACATACCAGGAGGATAGATATGATACAGATCGCACCTTCCATACTTTCAGCGGATTTTTCGGATCTCGCCCAAAGTGTGCGTGAAACAGAGAAAGGCGGAGCCCATATGATACATGTGGACGTTATGGACGGACATTTCGTACCGAATATCAGCTTCGGTCCCGCCGTTATGAAAAGCCTGGAAGGGAAAACATCCCTGCCTTTCGACGTTCATCTGATGATAGAAGACCCTGATGACTACATAGAGGAGTTCGTGACCGATAACACCGAATATATAACCGTCCATCAGGAGGTGTGCACTCATCTCAACAGGACGCTGGAGCACATAAAGTCTTTCGGAGTCAAATGCGGAGTGTCGATAAACCCCGGAACGCCCGTGGCTTTTCTGGATGAAGCTCTGGATCAGGCGGATCTGATCTTGGTAATGTCGGTGAACCCGGGATTCGGAGGTCAGAAGTTCATAGAGAGCACATCGAAAAAAATAGAGGCTTTGGACAATATAAGAAAAAGTTCAGAAAAGGTGTATAGAATAGAGGTGGACGGCGGAATAAACGAAAACAATATCCGGACAGTCATAGAAAAAGGAGCGGATATAATAGTGGCGGGCTCGTCGATCTTCAGATGTGATGACATCAAAAGCGAAACGGAAAAATACGTGAGGATAGCAAAGGAGTACGTTAGATGAGATCCAAAAAAGGGCAGGGCTATTCTATAGAGGATTTTGATAAAGATTTTGGCGGGCAGTTGAGCGAGGATTTTGAATATCCCGATTGGAGCACCGCCCCGAGCAGATCGGAAAGGAAGAAACCTTCCGGCAAGCGGAGCAAAAGAGAAAAGAAAAGGATAAAGAGAGAAAGAAGGCAGGCGAAGGAAGCCGAGCGGGCAGCGAAAAGAAAAAGGAAAGATGAGTCTGCCGGAAGAGAAAAGAGATCGCGCCGTGACGACAAGAGGAGCGTCAGGGAGCGTGACCTATACACGGGCAAGGTCCCGGAGAACAAAAAGAGGAGGAAAAAGAAGGTCGTAACTGTGCTTTTGGGTATAGTGATCCTTATTTTGGCCTTAGGAGCTGTAGGATACAGCTATATGATAAATAAACTGGACAAAGTGGATCATTATTCTCTGGCAGGGGAAGACCTTGACATAGATCCCAGAGTTGCCGAGGAGCTGAAGGACTATAAAAACATATTGCTTTTAGGTATAGATGCGAGAGAATGGGAAGACGTGGAGAGCTGCAGGAGCGATGCGTGTATAATCGCCAGCATCAATAAGAAGAACGGGGATATCAAACTGATCTCCATACAGCGGGACGCATATCTGGACCTGGAAGAAAGCGGATATAACGTTTTTGACAAGATCACACATGCTCACGCTTACGGCGGCCCCATAAACACCATAAGATCGTTGAACAGAAACCTGGATCTGAATATAGAGAGTTTCGTTCGTTTGAACTGGCAGACCGTTGCTGATTTTACCGACGCCATGGGAGGACTGGAACTGGATATAAAAGAAAACGAGATCTATGAGATGAACAAATACATATATGATACCAACGAATCACTTCACGGAGACGATACCCTCATAAGCGAGCCGGGAAAACAGACTCTCAACGGAGTCCAGACAGTCACTTACTGCCGCATCAGGAAAGGTGCGTCAGGAGGAGATGAGGCAAGGAGCGAACGTATGAGGAACACCATAATCGCCGCTTTCGACAAGGCGAAGACCATGAGCCTCATGGAACTCGATTCGGTCGCCAACAAAATACTGCCTGATATAACCACGAGCATGTCTTCGGGAGAGATAATGGGCATGATACTCAAAATGGCCACATACAGCATAGAGGGCAGCATAAACTGGCCGTATAACGGAGCCAATGCGTTGATAAACGGTGTGAGCTATGTGGTACCAGTCACTCTGGAGAGCAACGTGATAGAGTTGCATCAGAAGGCTTTCGGGCAAAGCGGATATACACCTACTGACAGAGTGCTGGAACTCAGCCAGAGCATAATAACCAACTCCGGATACGGATATGAAGATGGAACGGAGTATTATTAAAAACAAGCAGGCTGATTGGGAGATCGGATGGAAGGACAAAGTATAATAAAAGAGCATATACAGTGGCGCAGGCAGATAAGGAAACTTGCGAGGGCGGATCTGATAAAGACATATAGCGGAGCTGCTTTAGGCTGGGCCTGGGCAGTCATAAGACCGGCGATAACCATTTTCGTTTACTGGTTCGCCTTTGGTATGGGCTTGAGAGAAAAGGCGGGGATAGAAGGGTGGCCTTTCATACTGTGGCTCATGGCAGGCATCATAAGCTGGTTTTACATAAGAGACATGCTCAATTCGGGAACTATGGCCATGAGGACATACAAGCATCTCATCACCAAGATGAAGTTCCCTGTGTCTACGATACCCACTTTTGTGAGCCTTGCCAATTTTACCGTACACCTGGTACTGGTTTTGATGGTCATCATCATATTCATACTGTTCGGGTACTGGCCGACACTGTATTATCTGCAGTTGCCCTTCTACATGCTGCTCATGTTCATATTCGCTACGGCATGGGGCCTTTTCGGATCTGTGCTGGCTGCCATGAGTAAAGATTTCGCCAATCTTATAAAGACTCTTACGATGGCGTTTTTTTGGCTTTCGGGGATAATGTTCCCGGTGAGCGAGATAGATATATGGTGGGCCCAGCTCATATTCAAGCTGAATCCCATAACATATATCGTAGAAGGATACAGGAACTGTTTCATACATCAGGTCTGGTTTTGGGAAGAACCGGCGGCACTGGCCGTATATCTGGCAGAGATGCTGATCATGATACTGCTGGCAGTGTATGTGTATAACAAGATGAGGAGGGATCTGCCCGACGTCCTTTAGGGGCAGAGGACATAGGATATACCGGTGAGAGGGTACGTGCGATGGATGATATTGTGATCGAATTCAAAGATGTGACCAAAGTATACAAGCTTTACAAGAACGATAAAGCCAGACTCAAGGCCGTGTTCAACAAGAACATAAAACACACCAAGAAGATGGCGGTGAACAAAGTCTCCTTTTCCGTAAAAAGAGGAGAGGCCGTAGCCATATTCGGCAAGAACGGCGCGGGGAAATCGACTCTCCTCAAGATGATAACGGGAGTCACCTTTTCTACGGAAGGAGAGATAAGGGTGGAAGGCAGAGTGAGCGCTCTTTTGGAGCTCACTGCAGGATTCGATCCGGAACTCACCGGAAGAGAGAACATATATCTCAAGGGACAGATAATGGGGATAAGCGATGAGGAGATCGCAGAGCTGGAAAAAGGGATAATAGATTTTGCAGCGATCGAGGAGTATATAGACCAGCCGGTAAGGACTTATTCCAGCGGCATGAAAGCGAGACTGGGTTTCGCCATCAACTCCAACATAAGGCCTGAGATATTGATAATAGACGAGGCCCTTTCCGTGGGAGATGTCAACTTCAAAAAGAAGTGTGTGGAAAAGGTCAACGAGATAATAGAAAGAGAGGGCGTGACATTGCTTTTCGTGACACATTCCACCAGTGTGGCGAAGGAGTTTTGCAGCAGAGGTATGGTGATGAGACAAGGGAACCTCATATTCGACGGCGATATAGACTCAGCCATAGAAAGATACAGGCAGATGCTGGATGAGGACAGGGAGATCGCCAAAAGCAAAAAAATATTTACGGAGAAAAAACAATGAATGAAAAAATCAAACTGCTCATATTGTTCGGAGGCACATCTTCGGAACATGAAATATCGAGAAAATCCACTGCGTCGGTATTGCGGAACCTCGATAAAAGCAAATATGAGATCTATTGTGTCGGAATAACCAAAGAAGGAAAGTGGATACTCACCGAAGCGCCTACGGAGAAAATAGAGGACGGTTCCTGGGAGAAAAAAGTCGGTAACAAAGAGGTGAGCATATCGCCCAGCAGGGAAGTCCACGGGATAAGATATCTGCGGGGCAAAGAGGTACGGATCGATTGTGCCTTTCCCATCCTCCACGGGAAATACGGGGAAGACGGTACGGTGCAGGGGATACTGGAGATCGCAGGCATACCTTATGTGGGATCGGGAGTTCTGGCCTCGGCAGCCTGTATGGACAAGGCGGTAACGAAGATCATAGCGAAGGACGCCGGGATCCTCCAGGCCGGATACCATGAGACGAACCTCAACAGGTTCTCATCGGATCCGACAGAAGAGATAAAGGAGATAGACCGGAAATTCAAAGGGAAGTTCCCTTTGTTCGTAAAGCCTGCCAATGCCGGGTCGTCAGTAGGTGTATCGAAGGTCCATAATGAAGGAGAGCTGGCAGGGGGCCTTGAGGCCGCTTTCGCAGAGGACAAGAAGGCTATCATAGAAGAGGCCATAACCGGCCGCGAGTTAGAGGTGGCAGTGCTTGGAAACAACAGCCCTCAGGCGTCGCCGGTGGGGGAGATAATATCGGCGGGAGAGTTCTACGATTATAAATCGAAATATGAGGATGTGAAATCGGAGACCAGGATACCTGATGACCTGCCCGAAAAAGCGGTGGAGGAGTTGAGAGCCACAGCCGTAAAGGTCTTTTGCATCATGGGGTGCAGAGGTTTTGCCAGGGTGGACTTTTTCTACAGCGACAAAGGAGAGGTCATTTTCAACGAGATAAATACCATACCGGGATTCACTGCCATAAGCATGTATCCCAAACTTTGGGAAGCGGCAGGACTCTCATACAGAGAGCTCATCGACAAGTTGATCGAACTGGCTTTGGAGCGAGAATGATAAGAATGATATATAAGTAAGAGGTGAGAAAAATGACAAAGAAAGAAATAGATTTCAGCAATGAGGAAACGAGAGAACGGTACAGGCACACGGCGTCTCATATAATGGCCCAGGCGGTAAAGCGCATATGGCCCGAGGCGAAACTTGCCATAGGACCTGCCATCGCCGACGGGTTCTATTATGATTTCGATCTGGAACACAAGTTTACCGAAGAGGATCTGAAAAAGATCAGCAAGGAGATGAAAAAGATCAGCAAGAACGGGTATCCCCTTGAGAGATTTGAGCTGCCGAGAGAAGAGGCCATAAAGTTCATGGAGGAAAAGGGAGAACCGTATAAAGTAGAGCTGATCGAGGATCTGCCGGAAGATGCGGTCATATCCTTCTATAAACAGGATGACTTTACCGATCTTTGTGCCGGACCTCATATGGAAAAAACCAGCGACATAAAGGCCATAAAGCTCACCAGCGTTGCCGGAGCATACTGGAGAGGCGATTCGGACAGAAAGATGCTCCAGCGTATATACGGAACGGCTTTCCCTTCTCAGGAAGAACTCGATGAGTATCTGGCGAAGATAGAAGAGGCAAAGAAGAGAGACCATCGTAAGATCGGAAAGGAAATGGATCTTTTTGCTCTTTACGAGGAAGGCCCCGGGTTCCCGTTTTTCATGCCCAAGGGAATGATAATAAAAAACGAGCTGGAGAATTTCTGGAGGGAGGAGCACAGGAAAAGAGGATACGAGGAGATCAGGACTCCGCTGATACTCAGCGAGGACCTGTGGCATACCTCGGGACACTGGGACAATTACAAGGACAATATGTACTTCACACAGATCGATGGCGAGAATTATGCCATAAAGCCCATGAACTGTCCCGGAGCCATGCTGGTATATAAGAGAAAGCTCCATTCATACAGAGAGTTCCCCATCAGGATGGGTGAACTGGGCCATGTCCACCGTCATGAGCTCTCAGGAGCCCTACACGGACTTATGAGAGTCAGGACATTCACACAGGACGACGCCCATATCTTCATGCTTCCGGAACAAGTCCGGTCTGAGATCAAGGGGGTCATAGACTTCATAGATTATGTGTACGGACTGTTCGGATTCAAGTATCATATAGAACTTTCCACAAGACCGGAAAAATCCATCGGCAGCGATGAAGCATGGGAGCTTTGCACTACGGCCCTCAGAGAGGCGATGAATGAGAAGGGTCTGGACTATGTGGTAAATGAAGGCGACGGCGCTTTTTACGGACCTAAACTGGATTTCCATCTGGAAGATTCCCTGGGCAGGACATGGCAGTGCGGGACTATACAGCTGGACATGATGCTGCCGGAGAGATTCGACCTGACATATGTAGGGGCCGATGGAGAGAAGCACAGGCCCATAATGATACACAGAGTCATATTCGGATCCATAGAGAGATTCATAGGGATGCTGACAGAGCACTGTGCAGGTAAATTCCCCCTCTGGCTGGCGCCGGTACAGGTCAAGCTTTTGACCGTCACACAGACCTTCGACGATTATGCCCGTGAAACGGCAGACATGCTGGAAAAAGCCGGGTTGCGCGTAGAGACTGATTTGAGGAACGAAAAAATAGGATATAAAATGAGAGAGGCCAGGAATGAAAGGGCTTCTTACATAGGCGTAATAGGAGAGAGAGAGGCGGAAGCCGGAACTCTCAGTGTCAGATCCTCAAAGGTCGGCGAACTGGGAGAAATGAAGATAGATGATTTTGTAGAGAAGTTGAAGGAAGAGATAAGGACAAAGGCGGTGTAATATGTTCGTGCCGGAAAGAAATAAAGAAAGGCCGTGGCGTGACGGAGTATATCTGTGCACCGTAGACGATTCCTTCCAAGCTGATATAATAGAGTCCAAATTGAAAAGCGAAGATATACCCTGCGTGAAGCGGTATGTGGGAGCGTCCAATTTTCTGGAGATAACCATGGGACTCAATACCATACAGCCTATAGAGATATTCGTGCCGGAGAAACTTTTGGATAAGGCGCTGGATGCCATAGTGCCCGTACCCATAGGCGACGATTTTGAAGAGGCGTGATTTAGTTGAAAATACAGGCCGTTTTATATATAATGTGAGTCGTGACCGGTAAATATCGTTCCCTGCGGGGGACATACATATAAGACATAAGGAGGAAGATCAGAATGCGATTTTCAGAAGAAGTCGGGATCGATCTGGGGACAGCCAACGTCATAGTATATATCAAGGGTAAAGGTATAGTGCTGCAGGAGCCCTCAGTAGTAGCGGTAGATGATGAAACCGATGAGATACTGGCAGTAGGTGAAGAAGCAAAAGAGATGCTGGGCAGGACGCCGGCGAACATCGTCGCGGTGCGTCCTTTGCGTGATGGCGTCATAAGCGATTACGATATAACTGAGAGGATGCTCAAGCACTTCATAAAAAAGACATGCGGCAACAGCAAGTTCTTCAGACCGAGGATAATGGTCTGCGTTCCAAGCGGAGTCACGGAAGTGGAAAAGCGTGCCGTCCGTGAGGCAGCGACTCAGGCAGGCGGGAAGAGCGTATACCTTATGGAGGAACCCATTGCTGCAGCCATAGGTGCAGGCATGGACATAAGCGGCAGCGAAGGAAAGATGATAATGGACATGGGTGGCGGGACGACGGACATAGCCGTCATCTCCTTAGGTGGGATCGTATCCTCCGCTTCTGTCAAAACAGCAGGCGATAAGTTCGATGAAGCCATCGTCAAATACATGCGTAAAAAACACAAGCTGTATATAGGTGAACGTACAGCGGAGGACCTGAAAAAGGGCATAGGAGCAGCGGCGAAGAGACAGGAAGATGTGAGCCAGATCTGTTCAGGAAGAGACCTGGTCACGGGTCTGCCCAGAGATATCGAAGTGACCAGCTCCGAGATGCTGGAGGCACTAGAGGAACCTCTCCAGATCATATGCGATGCAGTCCATCAGGTTTTGGAAAAGACGCCGCCTGAACTTTCGGCGGATATATCTGCAAGCGGCCTTACTATCACAGGAGGCTGCGGACTCCTTTGGGGTATAGACGAGAGAGTCAAGCAGAGGACAGGCCTTGAGGTGAGGATCGCACCTGATCCTTTGAACTGTGTGGCAAAGGGGACCGGAATGGCTTTGGATGATATAGATCTTGTAGAAAAGGCTGAGATAAACAGGAGAAAAAGGACCTTCATCTGATTTTCACAGCCGTATGCAAGAAACTGTGGTGCAAACCATTACGGATAGACATGGATGATACGGGACGGCTGTGTTTTGACGGCGTCCCGTTTTTTCGTCAAAATAGTATCTCCGGACTGTTATCGGAGTCCATACCGTGTTATATTAATCAGAGAGAGGAAGACCCATGAAAAAGATCCTTACGGCAGCCACCACATTCGGGCTGGAAGCTGTGGTAAAAAGAGAAATAGAAGCTTTAGGCTATGAAATAGCGAAAGTGGCCGACGGCAAGGTGACCTATCATGGCGATGAAAGGGCCATAGTCAGATCGAACCTTTGGCTTGCCTGTGCGGAAAGAGTGCTCCTGAACATGGCAGAGGATTTTGAGGCCAGGGATTTTGAGGAGCTGTATCAGCAGGTCAGAGGTATAGCCTGGGAGGAACTCATCCCCATAGACGGGCACTTTATCGTGACAGCATCCTGTGTAAAGTCCGAGCTCCACAGTGTCCCGGCCGTACAGAGCGTTTCGGAAAAGGCCATAGCGGACAGGCTTTTGGATTTCTATAATGTAGGAGAGCTCAAAGAGGACGGGGGGAAATATCAGATAAAGATATCCATACTCAAAGACAGGGTCACGGTCACAGCCGATACCACAGGAGAAGGGCTCCATAAAAGAGGGTATCGTGTGAAAAACGTAGAGGCGCCGATAAAAGAGACCTTGGCGGCGGCTATGGTCCGGCTTTCGTTTTGGAAACCGGGCCGGGTCCTCGTGGATCCCTGCTGCGGATCGGGAACGATACCCATCGAAGGGGCAATGATGGCCCTGGGTATAGCACCGGGAAGGAACAGGAGTTTTGCAGCTGAACAGTGGGATATCATAGATGAGAAGGTATGGCGTGAGGAACGTGAAAAGGCCAGTACTCCGGTCAGGCCTGGAGAGGATATCCGCATAGTGGGCTCTGACATAAGCAAAAAGAACATAAAGGCGGCAAAGGCAAATGCCCAGGCTGCAGGAGTGGATCAGGTCGTTGAGTTCAGGAAGGCAGACATAAGGGGACATATACTTTCGGGGAACGAACCCTTCAACAGGAGGAACGGCATAATGATGACCAATCTGCCCTACGGCATCAGGGTAGGAGAGGCCAAGACCATAGAGTCCATATACGATACATTCCATAGATTTTATGAACTCCACAGCGACTGGTCCCTTTTCGCCCTTACCGCTGACAAAGACTTTGAAAAAAAGGCTATGGACAAGCAAGCGACCAGACGACGCAAGCTGTATAATGGGCGTATAGAGGTGTGTTACTACCAGTACCACGGAGAGAGACCCGGAAGAGATATAGAGTGAATGATAGATAAAAATACGGTAACGGAGTGAGAGTGAAGATATGAGCAGGAACAGCACACAGTATGAACACGGGAAGCCGGCTTACCTGATCCTGGAAGACGGAAGCGTATTCTCGGGATGGAATCTGGGAGCAGAAGGCACGGCCATCGGAGAGGTGGTGTTCACCACCGGTATGACGGGATATCAGGAAACGTTGACGGATCCCAGCTATTACGGCCAGATCGTCACCCAGACATTCCCGCTTATAGGGAATTACGGGGTGAACGAAGCGGATCGCGAATCGGCCAAAGTATGGCTGAACGGATATATCATAAGGGAGTGGTGCTATGAACCCTCCAATTTCAGGAGCAGATCCACATTGGGAGAGTACCTGGAAAGCCATGGTATAGTGGGGATATATGACATAGACACGAGGGCATTGACCAGAAAACTCAGAAGCAAGGGAGTCATGAACGGCGCTATCACCACTGATATGCCCGATGACAAGCCCGGGTTCATGAGAGAGATAAAGGCATACTCCATAGAGGAGCCGCTCAAGGCCGTTTCGGTGAAGGAGAGAGTCACATACAACTGTGCGGATCCGCTGTGCAGGATAGTCATGCTGGACTACGGATATAAGAACAATATATTGAGAAGTCTCAACGCCCGGGGCTGCAGCGTCATGATAATGCCTTACGACAGCAGTCCTCAGGATATAATGGCCATGAAGCCGGACGGTATAATGTTGAGCAACGGTCCCGGAGATCCTTCAAAGGAAACGGAGGTCATAAGGAACCTGGCGGAGCTGTTGAAGACCGATGTGCCCATATTGGGCATATGCCTGGGCCATCAGCTTTTGGCCATCGCAGCCGGCGGCAGGACAGAAAAGCTCAAGTACGGACACAGAGGAGCCAACCAGCCCGTGATGGATATGGAAAAAGACAGGATATATGTCACCAGTCAAAATCACGGTTATGCAGTAGTGGGTGATTCCATCACGAAGGATATAGGACATGTGAGCCACTATAATGTCAACGACGGAAGCTGTGAAGGCGTCGGATACAACAGGCCCGGCACGTTCACGGTGCAGTTCCATCCGGAGGCCTGTGCGGGACCTCATGACACCCAGTATCTGTTTGACAGATTTCTGGAGAATATGCTGGAGTATAAAAAGAACAAGACCATAGGATGAACAGGTCCATGTCGGGACATGAAAGGGAAAAGATATGCCTTTAAGAGAAGATATAAAAAAGGTGCTGGTAATAGGATCGGGACCAATAGTGATAGGACAGGCGGCGGAGTTCGACTATGCCGGCAGCCAGGTGTGCAGGACCTTGAAGAAAGAGGGCCTCGAGGTGGTTTTGGTGAATTCGAACCCGGCCACTATAATGACCGATAAAACCATGGCGGACAGAGTATATATCGAACCGCTGACCCTGCCCGTGCTCAAAAAAATAATAGAGATAGAAAGGCCGGACAGCATACTCAGTACTTTGGGCGGACAGATGGGACTGACCCTTTCCATGCAGCTGGCAAAAGCCGGGGTATTGGATGAAATGGGCATAAAGGTCCTGGGGGCCACACCGGAGACCATCAACAAGGCGGAAGACCGGCAGATGTTCAAGGATATGCTGATATCCATAGGAGAGCCTGTGATCCCGTCTAAGGTGGTGAATTATATAGAAGGTGCTCTCGAATACGCAGAGGAAATAGGATATCCGGTAATAGTAAGACCGGCCTATACCCTGGGAGGAACGGGAGGCGGGATCGCCAATAACCCCGATGAACTCAGGATCATAGGAAGCGACGGCCTCAGGCAGAGCCCTATAACCCAGATACTGGTAGAAAAAAGCGTGTCCGGGTGGAAAGAAATAGAATTCGAAGTGATAAGAGATTCGAAAAACAATACCATAACAGTATGTTCCATGGAGAATCTGGATCCCGTAGGCGTGCATACAGGAGATTCCATCGTGGTGGCTCCGGCGGTGACACTTGCAGACAAGGAATACCAGATGCTGAGATCCGCTTCCATCAAGATAATACAGGAACTGGGAGTGGAAGGGGGCTGTAACTGTCAGTTCGCTTTGGATCCGGACAGCTTTGAATATGCAGTCATAGAGGTGAATCCAAGAGTGTCCCGCTCGTCTGCTCTCGCGTCAAAAGCCACGGGATATCCGATAGCGAAGGTCGCATCGAAGATAGCCATAGGATACACTCTGGACGAGATAAAGAACGAGGTGACCGGAGATACTTATGCGTGTTTCGAACCGGCCCTGGACTATGTGGTGGTGAAATTCCCCAAATGGCCTTTCGATAAATTCGTATATGCCAAAAGGACCCTGGGTACGCAGATGAAAGCCACCGGTGAGGTGATGGCCATAGGGAGCTTCTTTGAGCAGGCCCTCATGAAGGCGGTAAGGTCCATAGAGCTGGGGCTTGACACTCTGGAATTGAAAAAGCTCCATGACAAGAGCATATTGGAGATAGAGGAGTTCCTTCACAGCTGTGATGATGAAAGGATATTCGTGGTATATGAAGCCCTGAGGCGCGGAGTCCCCATCGACAGCATATACAACATAACCGGCATAGACAGATGGTTCCTGTCGAAGATAAACAACCTGGTACATATGGACAAATATCTGCGGGAAGGAGAACTCACGGAGATCAAATATAAGGATGCCAAAGATATGGGATTTTTGGACAGCACCATAGAGAGGCTCAGCGGCCAGAAACCTCCCTGCAGACTGAAGGCTGCCTTCAAGATGGTAGACACCTGTGCAGCGGAATTCGAAGCAGAGACCCCATATTTTTATGCTACCTTTGATGAGGAAAATGAGGCTGAAGAGTTCATCGAAAAACATGAGGACGGCCGGAAGAAAATAGTCGTGTTCGGTTCCGGTCCCATAAGGATAGGCCAGGGCATAGAATTCGATTACTGCTCGGTACACTGCATAAATGCCCTGAGGGAGTCGGGGCATGAAGCCGTCATAGTGAACAACAATCCGGAAACGGTGTCCACTGATTTCGATATAAGCGACAGACTGTATTTTGAGCCCCTTACACCGGAAGATATAGACGGGGTCCTGGATACAGAGAAGCCCGACGGAGTCATAGTACAGTTTGGCGGGCAGACTGCCATAAAGACCACGAAGCATCTCCTTGAAAGAGGAGAAAACATATTGGGTACGTCTGCAGACAGCATAGATGAGGCAGAGGACAGAGAAAGATTCGATGCGCTTTTGGAAAGGTGCGATATACCGAGACCGAAAGGCAGGACCGCATTCACTACCGAGGAAGCGGTGAAGGCGGCGAACGAGCTGGGGTATCCCGTATTGCTCAGACCCTCCTATGTACTTGGCGGACAGAACATGATAATCGCCCACAGCGATGGAGATGTCAGGGAATACATGGAGATAATAACTTCCACGGCGGATCTGGAAAATCCGGTGCTGTTGGACAAATACCTGATGGGAACGGAAATAGAAGTCGACGCCATTTCCGACGGCAAGGATCTCCTCATCCCGGGGATAATGGAGCATATCGAGAGAGCCGGAGTGCATTCAGGCGACTCCATATCCGTATACCCTCCTCAAAGCCTGTCACAGGAGGTAAAGGACAAGGTCGTCTCATACACGGAGAAACTGGTGAGAGAGCTCAAAGTGCTGGGCATGGTCAATATACAGTATGTATATTACAACGGGGAACTTTATGTCATCGAGGTCAACCCCAGGTCATCCAGGACGGTCCCGTACATAAGCAAAGTGACCAATGTCCCCATAGTGAACCTGGCTACGAAAGTCCTTTTGGGAAGCACCATAAGAGACCTTGGATATGAGCCGGGACTCGTACCGGAGGCGTCCTATGTGGCGGTGAAGGTGCCTGTATTCAGCTTCCCCAAACTCACTGATGCCGACAGTCAGCTGGGACCGGAAATGAAGTCTACGGGAGAGGTCCTCGGCATAGACCGCGATTTTGAATCGGCCCTCTACAAGGGGCTCTTAGGTGCGGGATATGAACTCCATAAAGTGGACGACGTAGTCCTGTTCACGGTAAAGGACGAGGACAAGCCGGAAGCGGTGCCCCTTGCGAAAAAATTCATAGATTTCGGATATAAAATCGTTGCTACAGAGGGCACCTGCAAATATCTAAACGCACATGGTGTGAAGGCGGAGAAAATAAATTATTTCGATGAGGACAAGCCCAACACCGATACCCTCTTCGACAGCGGGGCAGTGGATTTTGTAGTGTCCACATCGAAAATAGGCAGGAAGCCGGCCACAAGGTCGGTGCAGATGAGGAGAAAGGCCATCGAGCGTTCCATAGCCACGCTGACCTCCATAGATACGGCGAACGCTTTGGCCAACGCACTGCTTTCGGGAAAGAACCTGGACAATGTGCAGATGGTCGATATATCGAAGATATGAAAGGGACCGGAGAGATAAGGATGTGATGGGGCCGGAAGGATGGACCCGGTATAAATATGCACAGTAAAGTAATATAAACCAATTTGTCCTATCGTGTTGCCAAGATCGGCAGATACAAGTTAAAATTGCAGTACCGAGCCGGTCCGTGTCCCGTGTGCGGAGACAGGACATGTTTTCGGGAAAACAAAATTATCAGAGAAAACAGGAGGAATAAAAATGGCGGTAAACTTAAAAGGCAGAAGTTTTTTGACTTTGATGGATTTCACCACTGAGGAAATAAGATATTTGCTCGACTTGTCCAGGGATCTCAAAGCGAAAAAAAGAGCGGGGATACACAATGAGGTGCTGAAAGGCAAGAATGTAGTGCTTCTGTTTGAAAAGACATCTACCAGGACGAGATGTTCGTTCGAGTTGGCCTGTTTGGAAGAGGGTGCCCATGTAACGTTCTTGGATTCAAAAAGTTCACAGATGGGTAAAAAGGAGTCTCTGGAAGATACGGCCAGAGTTTTGGGAAGGTTCTACGACGGTATAGAATACAGAGGATATGACCAGAAAGTGGTGGAGGATCTTGCCAAATATTCGGGAGTGCCGGTGTGGAACGGACTTACCGATGTGGATCATCCTACCCAGATACTGGCGGATATGCTCACTATGGAAGAACATATAGCCAAACCTTTGAACAAGTGCAAAGTGGTGTTCTGCGGCGACATAAGGAACAATATGAGTTATGCCTGGATGTACGGTTGTGCGAAGATGGGAATGGATTTTGTAGCATACGGTCCTGATGTGCTGGCTGCGGAAATGGATAAGGAGACCATAGCCAAGGTAGAAAAAGTTGCCAAAGAGACAGGAGCTACTATAACGGTATCATCCGATGTGAGCGCAGTGAAAGGGGCCGATGTCATCTACACAGATGTATGGGCTTCCATGGGCGAGGAGGATCAGATACCCGAGAGAGTCAAACTGCTCACACCTTTCAAGGTCACCAAGGAACTGATGGACAGCACGGGGAACCCGGATTGTCTCTTCCTTCACTGCCTGCCGTCTTTCCATGACTTTGAGACCGACATGGCCAAACAGCAGAAGGAACTGGGATATGATATCAGAGAAGTGACAGATGAGGTTTTCAGAAGCAGGAACTCCAAAGTTTTCGATGAAGCGGAAAACAGGATGCACACCATAAAGGCCGTCATAGTGGCTACTATGGGTTGAGTCAGGAGGCAAAAATGGGATATAAGATTTCAAACTTTTCCGAGATAGGAAAGCTGAATAAGGTATTGCTTCACCGTTTGGACAAAGAGATAGAGGCGTTAGTACCGGACAATTTCGAAAGGTTGCTTTTCGATGATATCCCGTACCTTAAAGTTGCGCAGCAGGAACATGATGTGTTTGCGGATATATTGAGGGAAAACGGTGTTGAGGTGGTCTATTATGTGGATGAGACCGCAAAAGCCATCGCCGATCCCAAGATCAAAGAAGATTTCGTGCGCAGGTTCGTAAAGGAGAGCGACATATATTCTGAGCATGTGGAAGAAGTGATCGTTGATCATCTGGTACAGAAAGAGCCTTTGGATCTGGTAAAAACAGTTATCGCAGGCATCAAAAAGGAAAGCATAGATGTGGGGATGAACAATTCCCTTGCCAGCTATATAGCCGGAGGATATCCGTATTACACGGATCCTATGCCCAACCTTTATTTCACGCGGGACCCCGGAGCATGTGTGGGAGACGGTCTGAATGTACATCACATGAGCACGAAGGCAAGAAGAAGGGAATCCCTGCTGCTGGAGTATATGTACAAGTACAACAAGGACTTTGCCCCCGAGGGGACCAAGCTCTGGTATGATTTCGACGACAGTTACTCCATAGAGGGAGGAGACGTGCTGGTGCTTTCCGACGATGTGGTCGGTATCGGTCTTTCCCAGCGAACCACTGCCGTAGGTATAGAAAATTTTGCCGAGAGAGTTTTGAGCGGATCCACATTCAAAAAGATACTGGTGTTCGATATACCGAAGAGCAGGGCTTTCATGCATCTGGATACGGTCTTCACCATGGTCGATTTCGATAAATTCACCATACATCCGGAGATAGAGGGCCCGCTGCAGATATATGAAGTCACCCTGAACAAGGACGGCAGGCCTCACTTTGAGAGCATACAGGGCGAGCTTGAGGACATACTCAAAAAGGAGCTGAACCTTCCGGCTGTAGAACTCATAAGATGCGGAGGGGACGATCCCCTGGCGGCACAGAGGGAACAGTGGAACGACGGATCCAACACGCTGGCAATAGCCCCCGGTGTGGTCATAACATACGAGAGGAACTATGTGACCAATTCTCTCCTGGACAAAAAAGGCATAAAAGTCATAACCATGCCCAGTTCGGAACTTTCCAGAGGCAGAGGGGGCCCCAGATGTATGAGCTGCCCTGTGAACAGGGACAGAGTGTAAGGTCGCATCAGTAAAAACATAAAACTAAGCAGGAGTTACGAATATATGGTAAGCAAAAAGGATAAAAAGGAAACGAAAAAAATAGTCATAGCGCTGGGAGGCAATGCACTCCAGTCCGGGAACGGCCCTGCGACGGCAGAAGCCCAGCTGGAAGTGGTGAAAAAGACCTGCGAGCATATAGCGAAGATAAGCGTTGATTACGAAATAGCCATAGTCCATGGCAACGGACCTCAGGTAGGGAGGATATTGCTCAGTTCCGAGGCGGCAAGCGATGTGACCCCGGCCATGCCTTTCGACGTGTGTGGAGCCATGTCCCAGGGATATATCGGATATCATCTGCAGCAGTCTTTGAAATATGCCCTGAATATGCATAACCGGAGAGTGCCGGTGGTGACTGTGGCGACTCAGATGATAGTGGAAGAGACGGACCCGGCATTCCAAAACCCCACAAAGCCTATAGGACCTTTTTATACGGAGGCAGAGGCAAAGGCTCTGGCAGAGGAAAAAGGCTATGTGATGAAGGAAGATGCAGGCAGAGGATGGAGAAGGGTGGTACCTTCGCCCATGCCGCGAAAGATAGTGGAGATCGATGCGGTGAAGGATCTGTGGGATTCCACCATAGTCATAGCCTGCGGCGGAGGCGGCATACCTGTTGTGGAAAAACCGGATGGATCTCTTGAGGGGATCGCAGCCGTCATAGACAAGGATTTCGCAGCAGAGCTGCTGGCGGAGCAGGTAGAGGCGGATGTGCTGATGATACTCACCGAAGTGGAAAAAGTGGCCATAAACTTCAATAAACCCGATCAGAAAGATCTGGATAGCATGACTTTGGAAACGGCCACCAAATATATGGAGGAAGGCCAGTTCGCTGCAGGGAGCATGCTCCCCAAAGTACAGGCGGCTATGAAGTTCGTAAGGGCAAACCCCGACAAGAAAGCCATAATCTCGTCGCTGGACAAAGCTATAGAGGCACTTACAGGCAGTACGGGAACTCACATAACCTTCAACTGATAAGGAAGGGCATGCCGGATCCCAGGTTGAGGGACCGGCCATGGACCAGAGAAAAACAAGGGGCGGCGCCGTTTGCATATAAGGCAGACGGGTCGCCTTTCGTTTATACTTCGCCCGGGATATACAGACTTCATGGTTTTATCGAAATAAGCATCGGCTGCTGTTGATAATACAGGTGTAAATAATGTAAAATCAGTATGTTGGATCGAGGAATGAGATAGGAGAAGACCCATAGATGAATCACAAAGAGATCACACTGAAGCAGTTGGAAATAGGCCAAACGGCCAGGATATGCTCCATCGGAGGCGAGGGCCCTCTGAGGCAGCACTTTCTGGATATGGGTATGATACCCGGGGCCGAAGTCACCCTTGTAAAATATGCCCCCATGGGAGACCCTATGGAGCTGAGGATACACGGTTACGAACTCACTTTGCGCCTGGATGATGCAGATAAGATCATCGTCGGAGATATACATAGGGCTGCAGACGGAGAAAAGAGGAAAGAAAACAAGGCCGGCGGATCCATAGAGCATCCCGGCTTGGGAGAAGGCGGAAAGTACCATGTAAAGGCTGACGAGGATCCTCTGCCTGAGGGAGAGATCCTGACTTTTGCGTTGGTGGGGAACCAGAATTGCGGAAAGACCACTCTGTTCAACGGGCTTACGGGATCGAACCAGCGGGTAGGGAATTTTCCGGGAGTCACTGTGGAGAGGAAGGATGGAAGGATAAAGGGACATCCGGATACTCTGATCACCGATCTGCCCGGCGTATATTCAATGTCACCTTATACCAGTGAGGAAAAAGTCACGAGAGAATTCGTGATGAAGGACGGCCTGAGAGGCATCATCAACATCGTGGACGGGACCAATATGGAACGTAACCTTTATCTCACCATGCAGCTCATGGAGATGGAGATACCCATGGTGGTGGCCCTCAATATGATGGATGAGGTGAAGGAAAACGAAGGGACCATAAAGGTGAACGAGCTGGAGGACATGCTCGGAGTCCCGGTAGTGCCCATTTCCGCCATAAAGGGTGAAGGCATAACTGAACTCGTGGATCACGGCATACATGTGGCCCGGTACCAGGAGAGGCCCGGCCGCACCGACTTTTGCGATCCGGAAGATAAAGGGGGAGCGGTCCACAGATGTATACATGGCGTGATGCATCTCATAGAGGATCATGCAGAAAGAGCGGGGCTCCCCTCGAGGTTCGCTGCCTGCAAACTGGCAGAGGGAGATGAGATGATCCTGGATAAGCTCGATCTCTCACAAAACGAAAAGGAAATGCTGGAGCATATCATATTGGAGATGGAAGACGAGACGGGCCTGGACAGGGCTGCGGCCATAGCAGATATGCGGTTCAAATTCATAAGGAAAGTGTGCGATGCCACGGTGATAAAACCGGCGGAAAGCATGGAAAGGGTGAGAAGCAGGAAGGCGGACAGGATACTTACAGGGAAATTCACAGCCATACCGTCATTTTTGGGGATAATGGCCCTGGTGTTCTGGCTCACCTTCGGAGTCATAGGAACGGCCCTGGCAGATCTGCTGGATATGGCCATAGGCGCGCTTACCGAAACGGTGGATAATGCCCTTGAGACTTTGGATGTAAACCATGTGGTGCACTCCCTCATCATTGACGGGATATTCCAGGGCGTGGGAACGGTGGTAAGTTTCCTGCCCATAATAGTGACCCTGTTCTTTTTCCTGTCCCTTTTGGAGGACAGCGGATATATGGCAAGGGTCGCTTTCGTCATGGACAAACTGTTGAGGTCGCTGGGGCTGTCAGGCAGGAGCATAGTCCCTATGCTCATAGGGTTCGGATGTACGGTACCGGGAGTTATGGCAAGCAGGACCCTGCCGTCTGAGAGGGACAGGAAGATGACCATATTGCTGACCCCGTTCATGAGCTGTTCCGCCAAGCTACCCATATATGCCTTTTTCACTGCGGCATTCTTTCCGGATAACGGTGCCATCGTCATGATAAGCCTGTATATTCTGGGTGTATGTGTGGGTATATTGATAGCTCTCATATTCCGAAAAACACTTTTCAAAGGTGAACCTGTACCCTTCGTCATGGAGCTTCCAAACTACAGGATGCCGGGCATGGGCAATGTCATGAGGCTGCTTTGGGAAAAGGCGAAAGATTTTTTGCAGAGGGCGTTCACCGTCATATTCGTGGCGACTATCGTCATATGGTTCCTGCAGACATTCGACATCCATATGAACGTGGTGACCGACTCGAAGGATAGCATGCTCGCCTATGTGGCCGGACTCATCGCCCCTGTTTTCACACCGCTGGGATTCGGCGACTGGAGGATATCCACTGCGCTGGTCACAGGATTCATGGCAAAGGAAAGTGTGGTTTCCACAATGTCTGTGCTTTTCGGCTCCATGGCAGAACTGCAGCAGGTCCTTACGGCGGCGTCAGCCATGTCTCTCTTGGTATTCTGTCTGCTCTACACGCCCTGTGTAGCGGCGGTGGCTTCCATAAACAGAGAACTGGGCGGGAAGTGGGCCGCGGGAGTAGTGTTGTTCCAATGTGCCGTGGCCTGGTTGACGGCGCTTTGTGTTTACGGTATGATGAGCATCCTGTTGTGAGAAGGGAAAAATGAAAAAATCTGTAACGGAAAAAACCAATGCGATAAGGATCATAGACAGGAAAGGGCTGGAATATTCCATCCATACCTATGTAGATACGAATGCCGTCAGTGGCGTGGAGGTGGCCCGTGTCTTAGGGCAGGACGAAAAGCGGGTATTCAAGACTCTGGTGACAGTGGGGAAGAGCGGCGAACACTTCGTGTTCATGGTGCCTGTATCTGAAGAGCTGGATCTGAAAAAAGCAGCCAAGGCCGCCGGGGAAAAATCCCTTTCCATGATAAAGTCAAAAGAACTCCTTCCTCTTACAGGCTATGTACACGGGGGATGTTCTCCCGTCGGTATGAAAAAGGCCTTTAGGACATTCATAGATCCGAGAGCCTATGACTATCCGACCATATTCTTCAGTGCCGGAAAGATAGGATATCAAATAGAGATGAGGGCCAAGGACCTGGAAAAGGTAGTGGCGCTGGAAGCTGCCGAAACAGCAGGATAGCAGCGGTATGACATAGGGCCAGGGTCAGAAGGTCCGCCTATTCCAGATCTATGGACACCGGACAGTGATCGCTTCCCATGATATGATCCAGTATGGATGCGTCCTTCAGCCTTTCGGTCAGGGACTCTGATACAAGGAAGTAGTCGATACGCCACCCTGCGTTTCTGGACCGCGCATTGAACCTGTAACTCCACCAGGAATAGCGGTCTTTTTCATCGGGATGGAAGTATCTGAACGTGTCTACGAATCCCGATCCCAAAAGATCTGTGAGCTTGCCTCTTTCCTCATCTGTGAATCCCGCATGTCGATGGTTGGAGGAGGGGTTCTTTAGATCTATCTCTTTATGGGCCACATTCATGTCACCGCATATGACCACAGGCTTCCCCTCCCGGCCGGCAGGTCCTGTTTTTTCGAGGCCTTTCACATATTTACGGAATTCATCTTCCCAATCCATGCGGTAATCCAGGCGGGCAAGTTCGTCCTGGGAATTCGGCACATATACACATACCAGATAAAAGTCAGGGTATTCCGCAGTGATGACACGCCCTTCTTTATCGTGCCGTTCTACCCCTATACCGTAATCCACCCACAGGGGTTCCGTTTTTGAAAGGACCAGCGTGCCTGAATATCCTTTTCGCTCAGCGCTGCACCAAAATTGATGGTATCCGGGAGTGAGGACCTCTGCCTGGCCTTCCTGCATTTTCGTTTCCTGGAGACACAGGATGTCGGGGTCGTATTCGTTAAGAAATTCAAAAAAGTTTTTCTTCATCACGGCTCTGAGGCCGTTCACATTCCATGAGATGAGTTTCATATGTCGTTTATGTGCAGCTCCGTACATCTTTGGGATCGGGCGGCTGCTCCTCCTTTCTTATATCCATGTTCCTTTTATCGGACCGGTATATATCATATCAGATACAGATGGAAAACCGACAGGAGATACATAGCGGTATAGTATGTGCCGAGGCTTATGGATCCAAATGAAGACGGCACCTGTTTTCTGAAATACCTGTTCGCCAGGACAAGATCTGAGACGGCGAAAAGCGCCGACCCCGACGCTATCATACATGTCACGGCATCAGGGCCTGAAACTATGATCAGGTTTATGCCCAGTCCTGCGAAGGCTCCCACAAAAACAGAGTAGATAAGGGAAGGTATGCGGTTGTCCCCGTAATCGAAAGAGGGGCTGCGTACCGACCATAGGGTGTATGCCAGGGTGAGGATGGATATCGATAGGGGCCAGGATATGTGGAAATCGGCGAGCTCCGTCAGTCTGTAGCAATAGAAGATATGGGCAAGCAAAAATGCGCCTACCCCTAAGGTAAAGGGTGTCTTCTTCAGATCATTGTCTATCTCGCCGGAAACGGAAAGTATCACATCGCCCAGGAAACAAAGGATATACCCCGGGAGCATGGCAAGGTATAGATCGCTGCCGGTACTCTGCCATACGAGGAAACCTATGACGAGAAAACCCAGGCTCGCAAGGATCTTGAGCAGGGCGTAAGCCGGCTGCTTTTTCCTGTACATGGCAACGATGGCGGCAACGGCCAGAACAGCGTATATGAAGGATATGGATATTATGGATACTGTCATCTCAGCTCACCTTACCTCACTTTCGTACCATCATCAGTCTATATCCTGTAATAGACCTGCAAGTTTTCGTTTTTCCGCCGCAGACAATTTTTTGATCATACGTTCCCTTTTTTGAGCGGCGGTCTTTTCCTCAAAGCTTTCAAGATGGACCAGCTCCACGGGCCGCCTGCTCCTGGTGTATTTTGCACCCTTTCCGGCGTTGTGAGCGGATATACGCCTTTCTATATCGGTGGTCCAGCCGGTATACAGCGAACCGTCGCTGCATCTTACGATGTAAACATAGTGCATGATCTTGCTCCCGTCCCATCATTTCATGAGTTTTGAGTAGTATGAGCCCAGCTGGTAAAGGACAGCCGCAGGGTTGTGTCCCAGGACCCTGTCCTTGGTTACGAGGGTGGTGACGGGAGCTTCGCTGTATTTGTAAAACAGGCTGTCATGTCCCACACATAGCCCCATGACTATGTTGAACTGTGATTTCTTTTCATTGAGGGCCTTTGCCTGCAGTATGGGATTGCAAATGTTGGGGCCGGTTTCCTGACATACAGGGTCCATGGAGAGCTTTTCCTTGGGTATGGCTCCTGCCTTGCAGGACACACAAAAGACGTCGAAACCTTTGTGCCTGAAATACTTCACAGCCTGTCTTGCCTCGTAGAGCAGGCCTACGCATGTTGCTATACCGAGCCTTTCGTATCCCATTTTCTCGGCAAATCGTGCGATCTCTTCAAGACGTGTCACTTTGCCGTATTTTTCCGCTTCCACGAAAGCCGAGATCTGTGCGAAAGCAAGATCGCCAGGGTCGTTGAGATAAGTCATGACGGCTTCATTTATAAGGTCTTCAGACAGGGCTTGAGGGCCTTCCGTGAGGCAAAAATCAGGATACATGCCTCCTTTCCCGTCGCAGGATTTCAGGGAGCAGTCACCGCAGCTCTTACCATAGCGTGTATTTTTTTCTTCTGTCACTTCCCTCTCCTTTCTTGATTTTCGGATCTGTATCACCATGATATTAACACAGTTGCCCTCCGGTTTTAAGAGGCAACGATAAAATCTGCGCAGAGGTTGCCAAATGTGATAAAATCATTGTCATATTTGGCAACAAATAATATAATGTCTCCATATACGGAGGTGGAACATGTCGCTGGAATTGATACAGGATACGGTGCAGAGGGTCGCTAACGCTATTACCGCCGCCTTGGATCTGGAGACGGAGATAGTGGATGACAGCCTGAAAATAATAGGAGGCACCGGACGCTACGCGGATAAGACGGGGGAATACGAGGAAAACGGTGATATAAACGGCAATATGGTATATGCCAACTGTCTGAGAAGCGGGAGCGGTTATATAACTATAGATTCCCGTAAGGATAAGAATTACGGGGGAGGAAAGGGGGAGCTCGCAGAGATCTGTACGCCTGTAAAGGCGGGGAACGTGACTTTAGGCATCATAGGACTGATCGCCTTTGATGAACAGCAGAGACAAAAGATAATAGACAAGACCTCGGATCTCATGGAATTTTTGCGTATAATGGCTGAACTGATCGCAGACGCCTACCTGGTGGATGAGAACAGGTCGAGCCTGGAGGATACTCTCTTTTCACTTATCTCGGACACAGATGAGGGACCTTCGCTCGATCACATCATAAGCGTCAGCAGGCAGATGGAGAATGTGAAGATGCGAGCCCTGCAGGTAGCCCAGAGTGACTCTGCCGTGCTGATAAGCGGAGACAGCGGTATAGGCAAGAGCCTGCTGGCCAGATCCATACACAGGGAAAGCAACAGAGCAGACGCTCCGTTCATAACAGTCAACTGTACGGCCACACCGGATATATTGCTGGAAAGCGAGCTTTTCGGATATGAGAAGACGGAGGCAGGTACGGGAGAAAAGTGGAGCAAACCGGGCAAGCTGAAGATCGCCGGAGGAGGCACCATATTTTTGGACGAGGTGGGCGATATGCCCCTGCACATCCAGGAAAAGTTCCTTTTCGCTTTGAGGAACCGCAAGATATATCCTGTAGGCAGCGTTGCGCCGGTGGACGTGAACGTGAGAGTGATAGCCGCCACATGCAAGAGTCTGGAAAAAATGATCAGGGAGAAAAAATTCCGCAAGGATCTGTATTTTTACCTCAATGTCATACCCATATACATACCGCCTTTGAGGGAGAGACCTGATGATATAGATGTGCTTTTAGATCATATAACACAGAAATTCGCAGCAAGGCTGGGCAAGGACATAAGGGGGATGACCGATGAGGCGAGGAGGGCCCTCAATGAGTACAGTTGGCCCGGCAATGTGAGAGAGATAGAGAATGTAATAGAATATGCGGTGAATATGGAGGATGGGGAGCAGATACATCTGGAGAACCTGCCCGAAAACATACTTTTAAAGACCACCGATGCAGTGGGTCATGACGATCTGAAAAGCAGGCTTGCATCTGCAGAGCGAAAGATAATAGAAGAATGCCTCGAACAGACCGGAAAAAGCCTTCAGGGCAAACGGGAAGCTGCCAAAATGTTGGGCATAAGTGAATCGACCCTTTACCGCAGGTTGCGGGCGCTGGAACTCCTTTAGACAAAGGGAGTACGATGTGATGATGTTTTCCCCAGGGAAAGATAGCGGCTTTTGACAAATGCCATTGACAAAAAGACCGGGCCAATTATAATTAGCATATGTGTTGAAACAAGATGGGGTATTATGAAAGGAAAGGTGAAACACAGTGGAAGATAAACAGGCAAAGAACATGGAAAAGTGGAAAGAGGAGATCAAGACCCTCGAAAGCCTCAGAAGAAATTTCCGAAAGTTCAAAAAAGCCAAAGAAGATAAAGATAAAGAAGAAATGAACAAACTCAGCGACAAAGTCGATGAGATCATGGAAGAAAACAAATGGGTCAAAATGGACTGGAAGAAGATAAAGAGAGGGAAGGCGGCCCTGGAGGAAGGCACCGAGAAATTGGGACGGAAGATAGATGACAGAAAGAAAAAAATCATGGCTTTAGGCGAAGAAGCAGGTGCTGATCTTTATGAACTGGGATTGAAAAAAGCCAAAAAGGGGGAAGACTCCGGCAGAGACTGGAGCAAAGAGATCTCCCAGTGTACAGAAGGATCGGAGTATTATCACTGGGCGTACGGCAAAGTTTCCGTCGTTGCAAAGGATGAGGAGTACCTGTATGTCAGGATAATGGATAAGAAAGGGTGCAAACATGACTGGCTGAACAAGGGGAACGTAGTCCTGGTCATAGATGAAAACAAGGAGGAAGAGGTGAAAGAATTTGCCTTGGATGCCATAGGAAGATGGCTTTTCCCGGAGATAGCCGATGTGAAAGTGATAGACGACAGCAGCGCTCACAGGATATTCAAATAAGGTTGGGAGAGAAGGACCTTTGCCTACGGAAAAGGTCCTTTTTTATATGAAAGACCGGTCAAATGTTGTATAATGTCTTTCAGACGATAGAAAGAAAGGGAATCTTTATGGAAAGAAAACGAATAGCTGACTTCAGAGCCAAAGATGATGCAGAAGGGATATTCATGGTGAAGTCCGCAGTGATACGCGAGGACAAAAACGGCAGATCGTATCTGGACATGGTACTTTCTGACAGCACAGGAGACATAGCGGCAAAAAAGTGGGACATCCATGGAGACGGGGAAGAGGCCGTGGAATACTACAGCAGTCTGAAAACCGGAGACATGATCCACGCCAAAGGTCTGGTCTCGGAATGGAAAGGGATAAATCAGTATACGCTGAAGATCATATACAAAGCGGACGAAAAGGAATTCGACATAAGGGAATTCGTAAAAACAGCGCCGGAGCCGGCCCGCGACATGTTCGACTTCATATGGGACAGGACGGAAAGCATGGCGGATCCCCAGTTGAAAGCCCTGTGTAAAAGACTGTTGGAGGATAACAGGGAAAAGCTGATGTACTATCCGGCAGCATCGAAAAACCATCATTCCATAATGTCCGGACTGCTTTACCACATGAAGCGCATGCTCATGACAGGAGACAGGATATGCCAGGTGTACGATATATTGGACAGGGACCTTGTGGCTGCAGGAGTAATAGTCCATGACATGGAAAAAATAAAGGAGATAAAGTCGAATGAATACGGCATAAGCGATGGGTATTCTTTCGAGGGGATGATGCTGGGCCATATAGTGCAGGGAGTCAGGAACACCGATGCCATCATGGAAGAACTGGGATTTTCTCACGAGAAAAGGGTGATGATACAGCATATGATCCTTTCCCACCATTACGAACCGGAGTACGGCAGTCCCAAAAAACCCATGTTCCCGGAGGCAGAGATATTGCATCACCTGGATATGATCGACGCCAGGATGTATGATATGGAGGACGCCCTGTCAAAGACAGATGCCGGACAGTTCAGCGAAAGTGTCTGGAGCCTGGACAACAGGCGCGTCTACAAGAAAAAATAGGAGGTATCGATTTGATAAAGCTACACAGAGATGTGAACAGGATAATGAAAAAGCTCAGTGACAAAGGCTTTCAGTGCTATGCCGTGGGAGGTTGTGTCAGAGATTGTCTGAGGGGAGAAAAACCGGTAGACTGGGACCTGGCTACGGACGCCAGGCTCGACGATCTCAAAAGCATATTCCCGGAAGCTCAGGTGCTCAGCGAAAAGCTCAGTGTGGTCAGGATAGACCGTACGGAAGACGAAGATGATGAAGAGAGCATCATTGCCGACATTGCCACTTTCAGGAAGGACGGCCAGTATAAAGACGGCCGCAGACCGGCAACTGTGGAATTCGTCGATGATATAGAAACGGATCTTGCGAGAAGAGATTTCACCATAAACGCCATGGCCGACAATCCGACAGGCAGATTCGTGGACCCTTTCGGCGGCAGGGAAGATATGGACAAGCGATTGATACGGATCGTGGGGGACCCTATGGAAAGACTTGCGGAGAACCCCATTCGCATAATGCGGGCAATAAGGCTGGCGGCTTATACGGACTACGATATAGATGGAAAAACGTACTCTGCCATGGTGGCAAACGCTCAGAGGATGGAGCTCTGCAGCACGGCCAGCATAAGGGACGAGTTTGAAAAGATAATCGCGGCTCCCTATGCGGGAAAGGGCCTCAAGATGCTCGCAGCCGCAGATCTGATGCAGTACATAATCGGAGATCTTGCGCAGGGACTCAGCAGACGGCAAAAGCGTATGTTCGATGAGCTTTTTGAAAATATCGACAAGACGAAGCGGATCCTTCAGCGGAGGCTCTGTCTGTTCTACATGTGCATAGATGATAAAAAGGGAAAAAGAGCGGCGGAGAGGCTGCAATACGATGAAGATACCCAGGACAAGATAGAGATGGCAATAGATCTGAATCCTAAAGTGTATTTCATCAGGAACACAGTGGAGCTGAAGGGATTCCTTGCAAAATACGGCCCCGACGTATATGAGTTCGTGGACAACTTTTCGAAGGCTGACAGGATCGTCCATGGGTACGACGAGATGAAGATAGTGGCAAGGAAGCATTACATGGACATGATAGTGGTGAGCGGCGAACCTGTATATGTGGAAGATCTTGCGGTAAACGCGAAAGATCTTTTGGACGGCGGCATCTGTAAAGATGAGGAAACGGCAGACAGGATACTGCTGATGCTCACCGATGTGGTACACAGAAAACCATCGAAGAACAATAAAGAGGAGCTCATGTTCCGGGCCAAGAGGTTCAGCCGCAACAAATTCTCGGCAGCTACAAGGAAGGTAAAATGGATGAGATAAAAGGGGGGACCGTCCGGCGCATCATATACAGTAAAAACGGTTATGTGGTAGCCGATTTTGAAACAGGAGACGAGATCATAAAGATAGTGGGAAACCTCCCCTCATGCAGAGAAGGGGAGAGTTTTTCTTTGAGATTGAAAAGAGGGATGGGCAGATATGGAGAACAGTATCGGATAATATCGGTGGAGGAGGCGGAACCTGCGGAGAAAAGAGCCTTGATCCGTTTCCTCGATTCCGAATGGATAAAGAATATAGGAAAGAGAAGGGCCGAGGCCATAATGGGGCTTTTCGGCGAAGAGGCGCGGCATATAGTGGAGAATGAGCCGGAGCGGCTTGCCGAAATAAAGGGTATAAGCCGGGACGCGGCAAAGGATATAGGGGATTCCGTAAAGGAAAACATCGAACTGCTGGAACTTTTGGAAAAGTTTTCCGCCAGCGGAGCGGACATGGAATGGGCCGTAAAGCTGTATAAGAGCTACGGTGGAAAAGCCTGGGACGTCCTGAGCGAAGATCCTTACAGGATACTGGGGGATCTGAGAGGCATGGACTTCGAACAAAGCGACGGGATAGTAAAGGCGCTGGGAATAGATGTAGCCGGACAGCTTCGTACAGAATGTGCCATGAAGCAGGTGATGGACCGGCTGCTGGACCGGGGGAGCGTATATATGCCTTTGGGAATGTTTTGCGAGGAGACGGCGGCTGTAGCCGGTATATCTGTCGAAGAAGCCGATATGTCTCTCAAGACGGCCGTCATAGAGGGCAGGGAAGATCTTCGTATAGACATACTTGAGGACAGAGAACTGGTTTATATCGAACGATATCTCAAAGCGGAAAAAAGGATATGTGATAATCTTAAGAAACTGACCTTGGCAGGAACTGCAGAAGTGGATATAGACGAGGCCGTTGGAAGAGGCACTTTGAGAACGGATATAGTCCTTTCCGAAGGCCAGGAAAAAGCAGTGGCAGATGCTATGAAGAACAATGTCTCTATAGTCACGGGAGGTCCGGGCACAGGCAAGACTACCATAATAAGCGCCATAGTCAGGATATTGGAATTCAACGGGATATCATACAAGATAGCGGCGCCTACGGGCAGAGCGGCCAAAAGGATAACGGAAGCGACAGGTGCTCCCACATCCACTGTCCACAGGATGTTGGAATGTTATGTTGATGAAAACACCGGCAGGATGGTTTTCCAGAGGAACAGGGAAAACCCTATAGAGGCAGAGGCGATAATAATCGACGAGGCTTCCATGATCGACCTGCTGCTCATGGATGGATTGTTGGAGGCCGTCGATAAAAACGTAAGGTTGATCATAGTAGGCGATGCAGACCAGCTTCCCAGTGTGGGAGCGGGCAGAGTGCTTTCCGATATGATCGAAAGCGACTGTTTCACGGTCAACGACCTCAAGATGATCTTTCGTCAGTACGAGGGAAGCCTCATAGCCGAGAACGCCCACAGGATAAACATGGGAGATTATCCCGGTGATGGAGGGGAGGACAGCGAATTCCGGATAATAGAATGTGAGAGGGAAGATGAGATAATGGATATGGTCCTCGAACTTGCGGCGAAATACGGGGCAGAGAGATACGGGTATGACCCAGTAATGGACATCCAGGTGCTGACACCTATGCGTAAAGGGCCTGCAGGCAGCAGGGAACTGAGCAAAAGGTTGAGGGAAGAACTGGTGCCGCTCGTTCCGGGGAGAGAGCAGATAGAATTCGAGGAACATATTTTCAGAGAGGGAGACAAGGTCATGCAGTCGGTGAACAACTATCAAAAGGAGTGGACCGATGAAGAGACCTTTGAAAAGAACAGAGGGATATATAACGGAGATATGGGTATCATAAAGATAGTGGACCCGGACAAATGTGCGGTACAGGTAAGTTTTTCAGACGAAAAAACTTCAGTGTACAGCGGTGAAGAACTGAACCAACTCATGCCTGCCTATGCAGTTACGGTGCACAAATCCCAGGGCTGTGAATTCCCTATGGTCATCATACCTGTCACACACGGACTGTACAGGGGGCTGGCCACCAGGAACCTCCTGTATACAGCAGTATCGCGAGGAAAGGAAAAAGTCGTACTGGTAGGCAGTAAAAGGGACATATATGCTATGGTGGATAATGTGGAGCATAACAAGAGGAATTCCGGACTCAAAGCGAGGTTGAAGAAGACATTCTATGAAGACTTTTGATTTTTTGGAGAAGGGGATGGAAAAATGTATGGATATGCTTTTCCCGCCGGCCACATATTGTCTTTGCTGCGGCAGCATAATAGACAGTACGAGAAAATACTGTCTTTGTGACAAATGTATAAGAAGATTCATGTGGGCGGGACAAGATCTCTGTGATGTGTGCGGCAGGATATTGCCGGCAAACAGCGTGAGAAAAACATGTCCGGACTGCAGGGAAAACGTACATTCCTTCGACAGGGGATACACATGTGCGTCATACGGTCTGTACGAGCGTATGCTGATGATGGATCTGAAGTATAAAGGTAAAGCATATATAGGCCGTGTCATAGGAGAGATCATGGCTGACAGGATGGATGGCGAAAGTCTGGCATACGATGTCATCATACCGGTCCCCGTACATAAAAAGAGACTGGCCGAGAGAGGTTATGATCAGGCGGAGATAATCGCCGTGACTCTTGGGAAGCGGGCAGGGAAACCGGTGATGAGAAAGGCTATGGAAAGGATAAGAGAGACGCCGCCGCTGAAAGATCAGGACGCTCATACAAGGAGGAAAACCATGGAGGGCGCATTCAGAGTTTTTTCAGCGGCCGGTGATAAGTTGTCACAAGCAAATGTGTTGCTGGTAGATGATATATACACTACCGGCGCCACCTTGGACAGCGCAGCGACCGCCCTTAAAGATGTGGGCGTGGGAAAGGTGTACGTACTGACATTTGCTGCGGGGAACAAAAGCCTGGGACAACAGTAAATAAGCAAAACAGCCACTTGGGTTTGCGGTTGAAAGTCCATGCCAGCTGCGGGCAAAAGGACCCACGTAAGCCGTGCCGTAAGAGATAGGCACGGTGATCATGGCGCAGTTTAGAAGTAAGACCTCCGGAAACCGGATAAAGGCAAGTGTGGGGGCAAAGACCGGGTCAACCAAGTGGCTGTTATATTTCCCTGACAACTTTAATGCTATTGTATTAAAAACGCAGAATTGTTATAATCAAACAAAGATATTCATAAGATAAGGAGGGGATTATTATGAAAGTAACGATAACGGGCAAAAATAACGTAAAAGCCGACGATGCCCTTAAGGAAATCATTGAAAAAAAGATGCAAAAGCTCAGCAAGTATTTTTCCGATGACATTGTGGCAAACGTGGTCCTTTCCGCAGAAAAATCCAGAAAAAAGGTGGAAGCCACCATCAACGCAAGAGGCATGATATTCAGAGCGGAATGTGTGACGGAAGATTTTTATGAAGGTATAGACAGCGCAGTGGACAAGCTTTCATCACAGATGTCCAGATTCAAAACGAAGATCCAGAGGAAGCACAAAGACAACAAGCAGTTCTCGTTCGCTCAGTGGCCCGAAAATCCCGATGAGCCGGAAGAGCTCAACGTGGTCAAGACCAAAAAGTTCGAGTTGGAGCCTATGACCGTTGATGAGGCGATATTACAGATGGAGATGCTGGAGCACAACTTTTTCGTATTCCTTAATATGGAAACTGACAGCGTCAACGTAGTATACAGGAGAAGTAACGATAACTACGGATTATTGGAGACAACCTACTGATAGTGATCCTGCCGCTGCGCAGGATCTGTCATAAACAGGGAAGATGCAGGAATTCTTAAGCAATATGCGAGGCGGCATAGGATTTATGGATATCGTGGATATCCTCATAGTGGCCTTTGTCGTGTATAAAGTCATAGGATTTATAAGAGAAAGCCGCGCCGGACAGTTGGTAAAGGGGCTGTTTCTTTTAGTTGTAGCTACACTGGCTTCGGGATGGCTGCACCTGTACACTTTGAACTGGTTGCTGCAGGCAGCTATGACTCTGGGGGCCCTGGCCCTGGTCATAGTGTTCCAGCCGGAACTCAGAAGGGGTCTTGAACAGATGGGTCGGAGCAAGATAATCAAAAACGCATTCACCAGGACCCACAAAGAAGCCAGCATGAGCATCGTGGGAGAGTTCGTCAATGCCATAGACAGCATGTCGGGGAAAAAAGAAGGTGCGCTCATAGTCATAGAAAACGAGACCATGCTCAATGATATAGCTGAGTCGGGAATAGTCATAAATGCAGACATAAGCGCTGAACTGATCGAAAACATATTTTACGAAGGTTCACCTCTCCATGACGGAGCTCTCATCGTGCGGGGAGAAAAACTCTATGCCGCAGGATGCGTGCTGCCTCTGACAGAAAACAAGAATCTGAGTTCAGAACTGGGAACGAGGCACAGGGCCGGCATAGGGATAACAGAAAAATCCGATGCCACCACATTCATAGTGTCAGAAGAGACAGGTATAATCTCATACGCCAGCGACGGGAAACTTGAGCGGTATCTTGACGAGAAATCCGTGGAAAAAATACTTTTGAAACTGTATCTGAAAAAACAGCAGGATGATGAAGGAAACGACACCATATTGCAGAAAGCTATAAGGAGGGGGAAAAGTGCTTAACAGTAAAAAAGCCGATATAGTGATATCCCTCATAGTGGCTGTGATATTGTGGATGTATGTAGTAGGTCAGGTGGACCCGAATGTGGATGTCACCGTACGCAACGTGGAGATAGAATTCCTCAACACCGATGATCTGGAAGACAGGGGACTGGCTCTGGCAGAGGCCGATACGGATACAGTAGACGTGGTGCTGTCGGGCAGCAGATCTGATGTCATAGGGGTGGCCGCTGAAGACATCCGAGCAACTGTAGATCTTGGAGGACTGGACCGGGGAGATTTTTCTCTCGACGTATTGGTGATGCCGCCTAAAAACACGAGAGTCCAGGACGTATCACCGGAGACCGTCAATGTGAGCATAGACGATCTGGTAAGCGAGACCAGACAGGTGGAAGCGGAATTCCTGGGATCCGCTGCCAACCGCGAGCCGGGCAATGTGAGTGTGGAGCCTGATACCCTTGTGATAACAGGCGCCGAGTCCAATGTGGACAAGGTAGAAACTGTGCATGCCCAAGTGGATGCAGGGAAGATAAAAGGATCGGAGACTACGGTATATGCAGAAACGGAGCCGGTGGACAGCAGAGGCCGTACAGTTTCATATGTACGTGTGTCACAGGACAGAGTGTCGGTAACGGCTACCATGATGCATACTAAGACAGTCCCTCTTAACGTGGAAACTGTCGGTGAAGTGACAGACGCATATCAGGTGGATTCTATCGAGATCCCCGATGAGGTGACCGTAAAAGGCGCCAAGAGAGATCTGGACGATATCGAGGAGGTAAGGGGAGAGCCCATAGATATAAGCGGTATAACAGCCACTGTGAAGATCCCTATAGTCCTCGATCTGCCGGACGGTGTGGTGCCGGCGCAAAACAGCGAGAACCTTACGGTGAGAGTGAAGATAAGCGATGTGGATCTGAGACAGCTCTCATTTTCCGCCGGTGACATAGAAGTAGCCGATCTGCAGGACACATACACGGCAACGGTACAGACGGAACGTGTAACGGTCACGATCAGAGGAACGAGAAACATCGTCAGCGACGTCAAGAAAAGCGACATAAGGCTTTATGTGCGGGGAAAAAGCCTTGGCGAAGGAGTACATGATCTCAGACTGAGATATTCCTGCGACGACAATATAGATGTGACCGGTATCTCTCCTGAAACAGTCACGGTCAGAGTGACACACAAATGATGACGGAGATACGGCAGCAGGTGACCAAAGGATGATTTTGAGTATATAAGAGGAGTGGAATGAGCAGATTATTCGGGACCGATGGTGTCAGAGGCATCGCAAACAAAGAATTGACACCGATACTGGCATTTGAACTTGGCAGGGCGGCGGCCCGTCTTTTGAAAAAGAGCGGAACTCGTCCTCTGTTTTTGATAGGAAAAGATACGAGGATCTCAGGAGACATGCTTGAAAGCGCTTTGAGCGCCGGTGTGTTTTCCGCAGGCGGTGAGGTGCTGTGCCTGGGAGTCATCCCTACTCCGGCTGTAGCCTGTCTCGTAAAAGAATTCGGTGCAGACGCCGGAGTGGTGATAAGTGCATCACACAACACATATGAATACAACGGTATAAAGTTTTTCCGCAGCGACGGATTCAAACTGGACGACGATATAGAAGATGCGATAGAGGAGATGGTCACAGGTGAGGAGGATGAGAAAGATGTGACCGGTGCAGATGTAGGGAAATATTTGCGGACCGGGAGTGATTTCGGAAAGATATATGTGGATCATCTCATAAATTCGGTATCTGCGGACATCAGCGGCAAACGCATAGTTTTAGACTGTGCCAACGGCGCGGCTTATCGCGTGGCAAAGGAGGCGTATGAGGCTTTAGGCGCCAGGGTATCGCTCATAGGCGATGAGCCTGACGGAACGAATATAAATGAGAAGTGCGGTTCCACCCACCCGGAGGGCCTGCAGAAAAAGGTAGTGGACGAAGGCGCCTTTATGGGAATGGCTTTCGACGGCGATGCCGACAGGCTCATAGCCGTGGATGAAAAGGGCAGGCTCATAGACGGGGACAAGACTATATGTATATGTGCGGAGATGCTGCATAAGAAAGGTAAACTGGCAGGGGATCTTGTGACCGGTACCGTAATGAGCAATCTGGGTTTCCATAAGTATCTGGAGTCCATAGGCTGCAGGACCCAGGTGACGAATGTAGGCGACAGGTATGTTTTGGAGAAGATGAGGGAGACAGGCTCATCTTTGGGCGGTGAACAGTCGGGCCATATCATATTTTCAGAATACAGCACCACAGGTGACGGCATACTTTCATCTCTGCAGGTACTCAGTGCAATCATCGAAAAAGGCATGCTGCCTTCAGAGGTGTCCGACGGCGTAGAACTGTTCCCGCAGGTGCTGAAAAATGCCGCAGTAAAAAATGAAAACAAGGCGGCGTTCAAAGAAGATGATGAGATAAAGAAGGCGATAGATAAGGCTGAGGAAAAACTGAAAGGAAATGGGCGCATACTCATAAGGCCCTCCGGGACGGAGCCCTGTGTAAGGGTCATGATAGAAGGTCCGGATCCTGTGGAAATAGACAGGATGGCTGTTGAGCTGGCAGATAAAATAGGTAAAAAGTTCGGATAGACTTAGGATACGGGAGACACTTATGTGCGGAATAGTTGGATATGTAGGAAAAGAAAAGGCGAAGACCAGAATAATAGACGGATTGAAAAGACTTGAGTACAGAGGGTACGACTCTGCGGGCATAGCCTTGGCGACGGGTGAGGGGATAGAAGTCAGGAAACGCGTCGGAGGGATAGAGAAACTCGAGGAAATAATCACAGATGCCGGTTTTGACGGCGAAATGGGCATAGGCCACACCAGGTGGGCCACTCACGGAGCCCCTTCGGACATAAACGCCCATCCCCATTTGAATGAAAAAGGCGATATTGCAGTAGTGCATAACGGCATAATCGAAAATTATCTGGAGCTCAGAGAGTGGCTTGCAGATGAAAAGAACATAACGTTCAGAAGTGAGACCGACAGTGAAGTCATAGCACACCTCATAGGAGCGTGCTATGAGGGCGATATTTATGAAGCCGTGAGAAAAGCCACTAAAAAAATGCGCGGGGCCTATGCGATATGTGTCATGGCTGCCGCCGAACCGGATAAACTGATCGCCGTGAGGAAGGATGCCCCTCTGGTGGTAGGCTGCGGTGATGGATGCAATTTCGTAGCTTCGGATATACCGGCTCTCTTGCCCTATACGAAAGAAGTCTATCTTCTTGAGAACAACGAAACGGTGGTACTCACCCCGGATGACGTGTGCATATACGACGACGGAGGGAACAGAGTCACGAGGGATGTCTTCCATGTCACATGGGATGTGGATGCAGCAGAAAAAGAAGGATATGAGCATTTCATGCTCAAGGAGATACATGAGCAGCCCAAGGGTTTGTGGGAAACGCTGACCCGCAGGCTGGATGAAAACGGAGATATAAAACTGGACGGTATATCCATGACCGGAGAGGATATACGGAACTTCGACAAGATATATATAGTCGCCTGCGGCACGGCATATCATGCCGGACTGGTAGGTAAATATATAATCGAAAAATATGCCGGGATAACCGTTGAAGTGGATATAGCATCCGAGTTCAGATACAGATATCCTCTGGTGGATGAAAGGACTTTGTTCATCGCCATAAGCCAGTCCGGAGAGACGACGGACACGCTGGAAGCTTTGAGAGAGGCCAAGAGAAAAGGCGCCAGGGTACTTTCCGTGGTCAATGTGGTAGGAAGTTCGGTAGCCAGAGAATCTGATGACGTGTTCTATACATGGGCGGGGCCGGAGATCGCTGTGGCGTCTACGAAGGCATATACCACCCAGCTCATGTGCATGTACCTTTTAGGGCTCTATATGGGGAAACAGACCGGTGTCCTCGAAGAGAAAAAATACAGAGAAATCATAGAAGAGTTGAAGACCATACCGGACATGCTGACGGAGATACTGGAAAAGGAAAACGATATCAAGGGCATAGCGAGAAGATTTTACAGAAGAGAAAAGGTATTTTTCATCGGTAGGGGAACCGACTCGGCGGTATCCTATGAGGGATCCCTCAAACTGAAGGAGATATCATACATAAACTCTTTTGCCATAGCAGCCGGTGAGCTGAAACACGGCACTATCGCCCTTGTCGAACCGGGCGTCCTGTTCATAGCAATGTGTACACAGGACAGGTTGTACGAAAAGATGGTTTCCAACGTACAGGAAATCATAGCCAGGAGCGGCGAGATATTCGCTGTTGCCAAAGAGGGGGGCGAAGAGATCAAAAAGCATGCGGACAACACTTTTTACATCCCGAGGTGCAGCGATGATGTGGCCCCTATATTGTCCGTAGTGCCCCTGCAGCTCTTTGCATACTATGTTTCAGTCATGCGGGGCAACGATGCAGACAAACCGAGAAACCTGGCAAAATCCGTAACGGTAGAGTAGCCCCATATCATATATATCGAACAAGAGAAAGAGAAATGGAATACGAAGTAAAAAATATCGGATCGGCTCCGTCGGGTCATAAAAAGATCCGATGGGTAAAGGAGCACATGCCCCTTCTTTCCTCTATGGAAGAGGAATTTTCAAAAACAAGACCCTTTGACGGGGTGAAGATAGCTTTGTCCATACACATGGAGGCAAAAACCGCCTATCTGTGCAAAGTCCTCGCAGCTGCAGGAGCTGAGATGACCGCCACAGGCAGCAACGTCCTTTCCACTCAGGATGATGTGGCAGCAGCTTTGGCTGATGACGGGATATCCGTGTTTGCCATCCACGGGGCGGACGAGAAAAAATACTTTGAACATATAGAGAAGTGCCTTGAGTGTCACCCGAACATAGTGATAGATGACGGCGGTGACCTGGTGGCTATGCTGCACGGAAAAAGGACCGACCTTGCTGATGAAGTATGGGGCGGATGTGAAGAGACCACCACAGGCATAATAAGGCTGAAGGCTATGGAGAGAGAAGGAGCCTTGAGATTCCCCATGGTGGCAGTGAACGACGCCGACTGCAAGCATATGTTCGACAACAGATACGGCACCGGACAGTCTGTCTGGGACAGCATCATGCGGAACACCAACCTCATAGTGGCGGGAAAGAAAGCAGTGGTGGCAGGATACGGATGGTGCGGAAAAGGCATAGCCATGAGGGCATCGGCCCTGGGTGCACAGGTCATCGTCACGGAAATAGATCCGGTAAAGGCCATGGAAGCTAAGATGGACGGGTACGACGTGATGACTATGGATGATGCGGCGCCGTTGGGAGATTATTTCATATCGGCTACCGGCTGCTGTAAGACTGTGACTCCCGATCATATGATGAAGATGAAGGACATGGCCATATTGGCCAACGCCGGACATTTCGACGTGGAGATAGATGTAGCCGGAGCCGAGGAGACAGCCATAAGAAAATATGAGGCCAGAGAAAATATGACCGCTTATGTGATGCCCAACGGCAACAGGATCAATATACTGGCGCAGGGCAGGTTGGCAAACATCGCGGCGGCAGACGGCCATCCTGCGGAGATCATGGATCTGAGTTTTGCCGTGCAGGTCATGGGTGCCATGTATGTGAAGGACAATTTCGGTCCTCAGACGGGAGGACGTCCTGCAGACGGAAAAGTCATAGATGTTTCCCGGGAGATAGACAGGCAGATAGCTGCAAGGAGACTGAAGGCCTGGGGAATAACCATAGATGAGCTTACAGATGAGCAAAGGGAATATCTGAACAGCTGGCAGATATGAACGGTATCACAGGGCGGACGAGGCCCAAGTAAGCGGTGTGTGTTGATGATCGGTTATCAGGGAGAAAAAAATGAGATATGCTGACAGAGTAGGATGGCTTGAAGACAGATCGCTCCTCAATGCGTTCGAGCTTGTGGAAACAGATGATATGATATCTTTTTCTGCCGGCTTCCCGTCATCTGAAACTTATCCTTTAGACGATATACGCAGGTCCATGGACAGAGTCATAGAGACTCACGGAGAAGCGGCGCTGAGTTATTGTTCCACGAGCGGATATACGGGACTAAGAGAAATAATGAGACGGCGCATGAAGGACAAGTTCGGGCTGGAATACGATCTGGACGAATTGATAATAACCAGCGGATCCCAGCAGGGACTGGACATGAGCGGCATGCTTTTCGTTAACCAGGGGGACGTGGTGCTTTTCGAATCCCCTTCCTACCTGGGGGCGGTGAATGCTTTAAGGGCATATCAGGCCGATCTCATATCGGTACCTACGGACAGGGAAGGCATAGAGCTTGAAGCCCTTGAAGCGACTTTGAAAAAATGGGGAGACCGGGTCAAGATGATATATGTGAATCCGGATTTCCAAAATCCTACGGGAAGAAGCTGGTCGGACAGGAGACGTGCGGATTTCATGGACTTTATGGCAGGCTACGACATACCGGTCCTGGAAGATGCGGCTTACGGCGAGCTGGGTTTTTCCGGAAATCTGCAGAGACCCCTTTCATACTACGATAAAAAGGGACAGGCCGTATACATAGGAACATTTTCCAAAATATTTTGTCCGGGACTCAGAGTGGCATGGCTGTGCGCTCCGAGGGAGATAATGGATAGATATCTGGTGCTGAAAAATGCGGCGGATCTTTCGTCTTCCACAATAGCCCAGTTCCAAATGGCGGATTATCTCGAGCATAACGATATAGATGCTCACATAAAGGATATATGTGAAGTATACAGGCACAGATGCGATGTCATGGCGGAAGCCATAGACAGGGAGTTCCCCAAAGAGGTTACATATGTAAAACCGAAAGGCGGCCTGTTCATATGGGCCGAGATGCCGGAGGACAAGGATGCCGGAGAACTTTTGATGAGGGCCGGCAGAGAAGGAGTGGCGTTCATACCGGGAGCATCTTTTTATCCGAGCGGGATAAAGAACAATGAAATGCGGCTGAATTTTTCCAACATGAAAGATGAAGATACGCGAAAAGGGATAAAGATACTCGGTCAACTGATGAGAGAATATCTGAATGAGTGATATAAATCTCAATGACCTTGCCGCAGCATGCCGCGTAAGCCGGGAAGACGTGATCATAATTTCATTTCCGAGAAAGTGTCAGCCATACCTGCAACGAAACTCCATTGCTTTTTCATGTAGTTATGCAAGTTTGCTGTTTTTTCTTTGTAGTCGGCATACACCGAAGCCAAATCATCAAAATGCTGTATGATCGAGTTTGCTGCATGATAGCCGCTTTCCATTCCGGCGGAAATGCCCTCTCCCATAGGATTGAGAAAACCTGCGATCTCTCCGGCAAACAATATCCGACCTACACCGTGATCAATAGCACAGCCTGGACGAATATACGGCATGAGCCACTTATCTGTTTTTATCTGCTTATGGATCCTTAGATCGTGCTTTTCTTGCATATAGGAAATAAAGCGAGTGAAATAATATCCCGCTTTGCTACCGTCTTTGACAGATACGCCAAGCACCAACTGATCGTCCTTGACATTGAACCACGCGTCATATTCAGATAGTTCCGGTTGTAAATAAGCATAGAAAAAGTGATGATCCAAATCGATGCTGCCTTGATTGTAGGTCTGATAGGTAGTTATATATTGCGGATCATGTCCTAATAGCTTACGCTTCAATGCACCTGCCACGCCTTCACAATCAATGACATATTTTGCCTGTTCGGTATAAACTTTTTGGCATTTTAAAGTGACCTCCACGACGCCGTCTTGTTCTTTGCATGACAGAGCCGCGGTATCATCACGGACTTCAGCACCGGCTTGTGCTGTCTTATCAGCAAGCCATTTGTCAAAGGAACTGCGCCATACATTCAGACAGTCCTGCTCAAAACGGAATGACTTGCCCTTATCGTTCGTAAAGATCATACCACGATTTTCCGTTGGGACACACATGGCAGAAGCCGGAACAGGTTAGCCATAATATTCCTGTACCAATCCTATAGATTTTTTGATAAGTTGCCCGGAACAGGACTTATAGCGTGGCATTTTAAACTTTTCAACTAACAGAACTTTATGACCTTTGTCAGCTAATGTCTTGGATGCGGTGCTGCCGGCAGGCCCCGCACCGACCACAATAACATCACACATACTTCATACCTCTTTTCTTCTGTATGAGACAGGCAGTATATGTGGGGCAAGACTACAGGGACGGATCGTAGTCTCCGAGCCGGCGCATGACGCGCTCTTCTCCCATTATCTGCTGTATGGCCCAAACGTCGGGAGACTGGCTCCTGCCTGTGACAGCAAGACGTATTACTGTGCTCACATGGCCCACATGGCCCTTGAAGTCGTCAGGGTTCTTTTTGTAGTCTTTGGGTTTCGCCGCATATCCCATGTCTGCGGCTATGGTCCTTATCTTGTCGAACCAGGCGCTTTGGTCATCGCTGTGATCGTAGGTCTCCTTGTATCGGGCGATTATTTCTTTTGCGTCCTGAGGGGATACCTCTTCAGGCAGTCCGTCTTCTACCCTAAAGTATCCGTCGAAGAAATACTTTATGAAATCCAAGATCTGCTCGGCGTATATAAGATCTTTCCTGGGTTTGTTGTCATGGCGGCCAAGATCAAGTATGGCTTCAAGATAATCCATATCGCTGCTCACATCACTGTGGTCCGGCCTGTACATGGATATCCAGCGGGCCATGAAAGCGGCAAGATCGGAAGAGGATATCCTGAACAGACACTCTTTGGATACATCTTCCAGTTTATCAAGGTCGAACAGAGCCCCTGAGGTGCTCATCTTATCCATGGAAAAGTCAAAGTCCTCTATGGGGAGCTCGGGGTGTTCGGTCCGCCATTCTTCGAAATCCGAATTCAATATGGTAAGCATGTATTCCTTGAGAGCATCGGGGTGGTACCCTTTTTCTTTATAGTAGTCCAGAGAAAGCTCAGGATCCTTCCTCTTTGACAGTTTTCTCTTGTTTCCGTTCTCGTCCAGCTTCATCAATACCGCAGTGTGACAGTATACGGGGATATCAAAGCCCAAAGCGTTGAAAAGTTCTATATGTATCGGCAGAGACGACAGCCATTCTTCACCCCGGATCACGTGGGTGGTCCTCATCAGATGGTCATCGACCACATGGGCAAAGTGATATGTGGGCATGCCGTCTGCTTTGAGCACCACTATGTCCTGTATGTTCTCAGGCATGGAGATCTCTCCTCTGATACCGTCCCTGGTTTTGAAATATACAGATGACGAGCCGGTCTCAGGATCTATGTTTTCCGATCCCTTAGACCTGAGTCTGAGCACATAGGGGCTGCCCGACTCCAAGGCATCCTCCACGTCTGCTATGCTCATGTCACGGCATCTTGCATATCCACCATATATGCCGGGGGTCTTTTTCTCCGCTTCCTGTTTTTGTCTTATGGCCCCTATTTCTTCCTCCGTCATGAAACAGGGATAGGCGAGGCCCTTTTTGACGAGCTCCTTGGCGAAGCAGTGGTATATATCCTTGCGCCGGCTTTGATGATAGGGGCCGTAACTGCCTCTGTCTGTGTCCTGGCCCGCGCCTTCATCAAAGTGTATACCGAAGAAATCCAGGGACTCTATTATGACTTTCTCAGCGCCTTCCACCATACGCTTGCTGTCCGTGTCCTCTATGCGCAGGTAGAATATGCCGCCGGATCTGTGAGCCAGCCTTTCATCGGTAAGAGCCCCGTATATGTTGCCGAGATGGATGAACCCCGTCGGGCTCGGTCCCAGTCTGGTGACCATGGCTCCGTCAGGAAGGTCTCTTTTCGGATACATGTTTTCATACAGTGCGGGAGTACCGTCTACATGGGGGAAAAGCATATCCGCCAGTTTTTCGTTGTTCATAGACATATGTGATCACGGGCCGCTCGGCCCCTCCTTTCTTTCACCGATTATTTTTCAGCCTGTTCTGCTCTGTCGTAGTAAGGGCTTTTCCCCGTAACGGAAAGGGGTATGCCGAAACTTATCTTTACATTGTCAGGGAAGAGGCCCATGTCTACGGCAGCCTTCCCTGCAGAGAACAGTATGCGGTTGTCTACGCGGTTGTCCGCTGCAATGGAAACCATGGATCCTATGGCTATGCCCAGATCCACGTTTTTGAACGCACATCTTCCCTTTGCCTTCGCCATTCCTGCACAGTCGTCATGGCCGCACAGGCCGCACGATTCTAAGGCAATGGGTATGTTGGCTACGCCTACCATGACGATGCACGGGCTTTCATCCACATTATTACCGTCGCGTATGAAAAAGTCCGGTCCGCCGTTTGTACCTATCTCTTTCATTTTTGCAGCAAGAGCATCTTTCTCATCGCCGGTGAGGATGAATGCCTCTATGGCGTCTTCACCGCATGCCTTGGGAGCGGTACGCGCCGCTGCGACCATAAGATCCGCTACTGCCATTACCGTTCTTTGTTCCGATCCGTCGCTTGTTATCTTTGCCATTTTTTCCTCCTTGCTTTACCGGAGACCGGCGTCTGTCCACCGGGCGGTCTCCTTCGTATGCTAAAGTATACCATAGCAGGGCCATGAGTCGCAAAATCCATTTCAACAAAAGGAGGGCAGGCTGTATCCCATCTCATATCCGTGGATGTCTGCAACATATATCGTTCACAAAAGAGGTTTTATGTGAAATAAAGGTGGGGTTTGATGAAACAGCTTGAAGCCGGGCGGAAAGGATAATATAATCACCGGCGGAGGAAGGGATATACCCGTTGAACCGATTTCAAATGCATCAGAACGGAGAGAAAATATGAAACCATTGAAGAGACTGATAATATGCATGTTGATAGGGGTCATGGCAGTGCCCGTGGCAGGTACGGGGACCGCTTTCGCTGATAATGACAGCAAGGCAGATGAGGACCATGGGCTGATGGAAGAAAGAGAGAATGTCTACGCTGAGCCTATTGAGGGGTCCGAAAATATATATAAGTCGGACACCATAAGCAAAAGCGCAGCGGACACGGCCTCAGAGTCATATTACAATTCCGCAGACGAGGGTTATGTGACTTCTGTAAAGGATCAGGGCACAGACGGTACATGCTGGGCATTCGCAGCTGCGGCAGCCATGGAGACTACAGCCATAAAAAAGGGTATAGCAGATGAGACTCTGGACATAAGCGAGGCACAGATCGTCCACTATTTTTACAACAGAGTAGGGGATCCCCTCGGGAATACCCAAGGCGACAAGAACATTAATGTGGGGAAGGAGTATGATCCGGAAGGAAACAGTGATGCAAAGATAGGGGGCACCAGCATCGCCACTTACAATTCTCTGATGGGATGGCAGGGAGGCGCTCTCGAGAGCATAGTTCCGTACAGGCTGCTGCATGAGGGAGGTTTTACCGATGACATGGCCTTCAACAACGAGATAGTGGTCACCAACGTTCAGTTCATTGCAGATACGAAGGACGGTCAGGATCTTGCGGACGTCAACAAGAATGTGAAAAAACAGGTAGCGGAAAGCGGCGCAGTGGTAGTGTCGCTCAATGCAGATCGCAGTGATAGGACATACACGAACTATTATTGTCCCAGGATGCAGGACACCAATCACGATGTGATCATCGTGGGCTGGGACGACGATTATTCTAAGGAAAACTTCGCAGGCACAGGCGCGACGCCTTCAAAGGACGGTGCATGGATAATAAAGAACAGCTGGGGAACAGACTTAGGTGAAGACGGATACGGATACATATCCTACGAAGATAAGAGCATATGCGATTTCACAGCTTACGATGTGGAACTTGCAGATGGATACGACTATAACTATCAGTATGACGGAGCGGCCGGAGAAGCATACGAGATAGCCAAGACCGGCGATAAGATAGCCAACGTCTATAAGGTGGAGGACGACTCGGACAGCAGGAACGTATGGCACACTTTGGAGTCTGTAAGTTTTGCCACTTTGAGCACACAGCTGGATTATAAGCTGTCCGTATATGTGAGCGACAGCAAGCCAGCCAAGCCCACCTCGGGGACGAGGAAGCTCGTGATGTGCGGCAGCACATATTACACCGGATATCATAATGTAGAGCTCACAGAGGCCGTGACCCTGAGGAAGGGACAGTACTTCAGCGTGATAATAACGCCGAGCAACAGCGACGGCTCGAAGGATGATATATCATACGGTATAGAGGAAAGTTATTCGTTTCCGGACAGCAGGGATCCCTTGATCAGATTCGTTGCCGACACCACTGCAAAACAGAGTTATCTGTATGATAAATCTGCCGGAAAGTGGAGGGATCTCAAAAGCGACGTATATCTTGGCGAATACGATTCAAAAAACCGGTCCACAGGTTATGCAGCCAGGATAAAAGGCCTGGCCTCCGATGCAAGTCTGGATGAGGTAAAGGGGACCATGACCAAAGGAAAGGTCACGAAGATAAAGAGGACTTCAAAGACCCGGCTCAAAGTGACCGTGGAAAAGCAGGGCACCGTAAGCGGATATCAGTATGCATACAGCAGGACCAAGAACGGCACATACAAGACGAAGATCAGCACATCTGCGGCGAAAACCCTGACGGGACTCAGTTCCGGCAAGCGATATTATGTGAAAGTACGTCCTTTCGTCACATATGACGGCGTGAGATATTACGGCAGCTGGAGCGTCAAGAAAAGGTCTAACTGAGATCCGGGCGAAAAATGGTAGTTTACAAACGGCCGTGAAACAAGTATAATGAGGTCTGTCTGAAGACAGGCCCAATTGGTCAAGTGGTCAAGACGTCGCCCTCTCACGGCGGAATCAGGGGTTCGACTCCCCTATTGGGTACCAGATGCGAAACCCTATATCGTTGGAACTTCAACGGTTATAGGGTTTTTAAATGTCTGTGTTTTGACGGCGTGGGGCAAAAATGGGGCTTTTGAGCAAAATGTTTTGCTCAAACGGTGCAGTAATGGTATAATATTACACTGTATCGGCAGATGAACCAAACGACTTATGGGAGATGAGCTATGAAACAGGGTAAACTCTTCGTTGTATCGGGCCCTTCGGGAACAGGCAAAGGGACCGTTTGCGGCAGGATACTGGATGACAGGGAAAACACCATATATTCTGTTTCCATGACCACAAGGGAACCCAGAGAAGGGGAAGAGGACGGAAAAGAATATTTTTTTACTGATAAAGAAAAATTCCTGAAAATGATAGACGACGGAGAACTCCTGGAACATGCTCAGGTATACGGCCAACATTACGGGACACCGAAAGCCTTCGTTGCGGATATGCTGAAAAATGGGAAGAACGTCATACTGGAACTGGACGTACAGGGAGCTATGAGCGTAAGGAAGGAAGATCCCGATGCGGTGCTAATTTTCATACTCCCGCCTTCTGTAGCAGAACTGGAAAGACGCATATCAGGCAGAGGGACGGAAAGCCCGGAAAGCAAGGCCCGCAGGCTCAGCGAGGCGATAAACGAAATATCATGTGCCGATAAGTACGATTACATAGTGATAAACGACGACCTGGACAAGGCAGTCGAGGAAGTGAAAGCCATAATGACGGCAGAACAGTTGAAAGTAACAGAGAGTTCCGCCGGTGTGATAGAAAAATATAAGGAGGAAAGCTGATGTTATATCCATCCATAAACGATCTCAGAACAAAAGTCGACAGCAGATATACGCTGGTCATACTTGCAGCCAAGAGGGCGAGGGACATAATCGACGGGAAACCGATCCTGCTGGAAGATGTGGAGATCGAAAAGCCCGTTTCCGTAGCGGCGGAGGAGATATACGAAGATCTCATAACCTACAGGAGATAAGAGACTTTGGAAAACAGCGGCGATTTTTGACGCAACGGCATGGAAAAAGGCTTGAAATGAATGAAGAGGTATAGTAAAATAACTGACGGTGCTTTTGCGCCATCAGTTATTTGTTTGGCGAAAATGCTGCATGAAAGCGGCTCTTTCGCAAAAAATTCACACACCGGGCTACTGTGGATGCGGTCCTCTGAAATATTGAGGTTTTCCATGGGAAGGCAGCGGTGGAGGCGTAACCGGGAGGAATTGAATATGTCAGTGATTTCTATGAAACAGCTCTTAGAAGCAGGTGTTCACTTTGGGCACCAGACTCGCAGATGGAACCCTAAGATGGCTCCGTATATTTTTACCGAGAGAAACGGTATCTATATCATCGACCTTCAGAAAACAGCGGAAAAGATCGACGAAGCGTATGAATTCATGAGGCAGGTAGGCGAAACAGGCAGACCCGTGCTTTTTGTCGGAACGAAAAAGCAGGCAAAGGCAGCTATAGCCGATGAGGCTACGAGATGCGACATGTTCTTCGTGAATCAGAGCTGGAAGGGCGGTACCCTTACAAACTACAAGACCATATCCGGCAGGATCTCAAGACTCTTTGATATAAAGAGGATGGAAGAAGACGGCACATTTGAGAAGCTTTCGAAGAAGGAAGTCATGGCTTTGAAGAACGAGGAAGCAAAGCTGGAGAGATTTTACGGCGGCATCAAGGAGATGAAAGGCATGCCCGCTGCAATGTTCGTAGTAGACCCTAAGAAGGAGTCCAATGCGGTAAAAGAGGCAAGGATACTGGGGATCCCCGTCGTGGGAATAGTCGATACCAACTGCGACCCCGATGAAGTGGATTATGTGATACCGGCAAACGATGATGCCATAAGAGCGGTGAAACTCATCGCAAGCACTATGGCAAACGCCATAATCGAAGGCAGACAGGGTGAAAGCTACGATGACAGCGAGATAGATACAGAAGAAGAGGTTGAAGCTGAAGCACCTGAAGAAAGTGCCGAGGAAGAAACGATCGAAGAAAAAGCAGAGGATGAAGAAACAGCGGGAGTTCCCGAAGAGGAGCAGGAGTAGTTTCTGATCCGGATGGAGCACCGCATCGATGACATGCGGGACGATATATCATGCTAAGTGAGCAGATGAAAAAAGGAGGAAACATCAATGGCTGTAACAGCACAATTGGTAAAGGAACTGCGTGAGATGACAGGCGCAGGAATGATGGACTGTAAGAAAGTATTGGTGGAGACCGACGGTAACATAGATAAGGCAGTAGAACTTTTAAGAGAAAAGGGCATAGCCAAGGCAGAGAAAAAAGCAGGCAGAGTTGCCGCAGAAGGTCTTGTAAGGACTGCGTTTTCCGCCGATGGGAAGCAGGCCGTGGTCATAGAGGTGAATTCCGAGACAGACTTTGTGGCAAAGAACGAAGATTTCCAGAAGTATGTTGAAAAACTCGCCGAACTGGCACTGGCCTCGGATGCCGGAGACGTAGAAGCCTTCAAAGGTGTGAAATTTGACGGTGACACCACCGTTGAAGCCGCCCACACGAACATGGTGGCTACCATAGGTGAGAATCTGACTATCAGAAGGTTTGAGAAGAAGGCAGAACCGGGAGTGGTATATACCGGATATATACACGGCAACGGCAAGATCGGCGTCCTGGTAGGTATCAAGACAGAGGCTTCCGCAGATGAGATACAGGTAGTGGGAAAAGACGTCGCCATGCAGGTGGCATCCATGAGCCCCAAGTTCCTGGATGAGTCCGATGTAGATGCAGACTTCATCGCCGAGGAAAAGAGGATCCTGGCTGAGCAGGTCAGACAGGAAGGAAAACCTGAGAACATGGTGGACAAGATCGTTGAAGGAAAGATAAAGAAAGAACTCAAGGAATACTGTCTGGTAGAGCAGAAGTTCGTAAAGGACAACGAGCTCACAGTAAAAAAATATGTAGAGCAGGCAGGTAAGGAGATAGGCAAGGACATGACCGTGGCCTCATTCGTAAGATATGAAGTAGGCGAGGGGATAGAGAAAAAGGAGGATGATTTTGCTGCAGAGGTCGCTTCCATGAGCGCCGGCAAGTAAAGATCTTCCCATAGAGAGTATACAGGCGGGGCTGCTGCGTGAGATGATGATCTCATGAGGCAGCCCCTTTTGTGGCTCTATCTGCCCGGGTGGCAGGGAATGTGATAAAGTGATATCATATACCCGGTACAAGACATTTGATGAGACGCCGGTACGGCGAACGGTCAAGGAGGACGAAATGGCTAATTTAAGTAAATTCTGCACATGTAGCGAACTGGAATGTGATTTCCATCCCACGAACCATGATAAAGGGTGCAGCCTCTGCATGGAGGAAAACCTGAGGACGAGAGAGATACCCAACTGTTTTTTCACTCTTATCGAGGGAGCGGAAAAAAGGAAGGGAGACACTTTCGAGGACTTTGCCAGACTCATATTGGAGAAAGATGAAAAATAGGCCAGGGCATGTGCAGTAGCGATGTGATGAAACGGGCGCTCTCAGCAGTAGGGCGCTTGTTTTGTGATCGGTTTTCATGTGTCAGAGGGATAAAAAACGGGGCCAAAGGCACAAAAAAGGCGGTTAGACAGGGCAAACTCGCCCCTTCTCTTGATAAATCCTATCAAAAATGCTAAAATAACTCTCTGAATTATACTAGGTTAGTGGCGCCATTTTTAAGGAGGGACTTGATTCATGGAAATAGAACTCAAGTATTCGCTTACAAATAAAACCGAAGCGGATTCTTTATGGGACGGAGAATTTCTTAAAGAGTTTAAGGATGAAAAGACGAAAGAAACCATATCTTTGCATGCCATTTACTACGACACGGAAGATTTTGACCTTTATCAGCATAATATAGCATACAGAGTAAGAAAAGAGGGGACAAAAATGGTGGCCGGGCTCAAATGGGACGGCAAAAACGACGGCCCCCTGCATATGCGGGAAGAATTGACCGTAAATCTGGGGAGCGGCGCCGACATATTGCCGGATCTGGATGTCTTTGGACAAAGTGAGATCGGAAAAAAGATCATATCCATGGTGGACGGGAAACCATTGCACAAGATAATCGAAATGGAGATCGAAAGAAGATCGGTGAAACTGGACAGCGACGATGCCATATTCGAAATGTCCATAGACCAGGGAACCATATTCGCCAATGACAAGAGCATACCGATCTGTGAGCTGGAGATAGAGCTTTATTCAGGCCCCGATCAGGCTATAGAGGAAATGGGTGCCAGGATAAAGGAAAAGAAGGGGTATACACCGGAGGGGCTGAGTAAGTACGCCAGAGGACTGCAACTTCTGGAAAAAGAAATATATTAGACAAGGAGACAACAAACAATGAAAGCGACATTCGTATCGAGAGAAAACAATGAGGTCAGATTCACGATGGAGATCACCGGAGCCGAATTGGAACAGGCTACCGTAAAGGCATACCAGAAGAACAAGGACAGGTATGAGGTGGACGGGTTCAGAAAGGGAAAGGCTCCCCGAAGTATCATTGAAAAGAGATATGGTGAGAACATCTTTCTGGAAGAGGCCATAAACACAGTGTTCAACCAGGAATATCCCAAGGCCATAGATGATTTGGATCTGGACATAATAGATGCTCCCAGAGTAGAGTTTTCCACGATCAAAAAGGGAGAGGACTTTACTGCCACTGTTACGGTAGCAGTATATCCCGATATCAAGGTGGAAAACTACATCGGTGTCGAGGTGGATAAAATAGAAGCCGAAGTCACCGATGAAGATATAGACAGGGAACTGAAGAACATGCAGGAACGGAACGGACGCATGGTGGATGTGGACAGAGAAGCAAAAGAAGGCGATACGGTGGTGCTGGACTATAAAGGATTCGTAGGAGACGAGCAGTTTGAGGGCGGCACCGCAGAGAATTTCCCATTGGAGCTGGGCTCCGGCAGTTTCATACCCGGATTCGAAGATCAGCTCGTGGGCGTCAAAAAGGAAGAACCTGTCGATGTCAAAGTGACGTTCCCGGAGCAGTATCATTCAGAAGAGCTGGCGGGAAAGGAAGCTGTTTTCAAATGTGTGATACATGAGATAAAGGAAAAAGAACTGCCTGAACTCGACGATGAGTTCGCAAAAGATGTGAGCGAATTCGATACTCTGGAAGATCTCAAGAAAGACATAAGAGAAAAGCTGCAGGAGCAAAAGAAAGCTCAGGCGGAGAACCAGATGAAAGATAAGGTCCTGGAGGCCGTATATGAGGGCAACGACATCGACGTGCCCGACATAATGGTACAGGATGAGATAAACAGCATGATGCAGGAATTCGATCAGCAGCTGAGAGGCCAGGGATTCGATCTGAACAAATATTTCGAGATGATAGGAAAAGATCCTGCAGATTTCAGGGAAGAAGTCAAGGACGATGCTTTCAAGCGGGTAAAGACCAGGATGCTGGTCAGGGCCGTAGCGGATCAGGAAGGATTTGAGGCAACGGAAGCGGAAATAGACGAGCAGATCGAAAGCATGGCGACTCAGTACGGAATGGACAAGGAAAAGGTAAAAGAGATGATCGGACCTGAGAACATAGCTTTCCTTGCAAAGGATCTGGTGCTGAAAAAGGCAGTAGATCACATGTTCGATAAGGCGGTGCTCAAATAATGATAACCATACCTTATGTAGTGGAAAGGACCGAGAGCGGGGAGCGTACTCATGACATATATTCCCGTCTTTTGGTGGACAGGATCATTTTCATAGGCGATGAGATAGATGACCGTATGGCATCGGTGGTGGTGGCTGAGCTGCTTTATCTGGAGGCGGAGGATCCGGAAAAGGATATCTGTATGTATATAAACAGTCCCGGAGGTTCCGTAACTGCAGGGATGGCCATATACGACACCATGTGCCATGTAAAGTGCGATGTGTCCACCATATGTGTAGGACAGGCTGCCAGCATGGGCGCATTCCTGCTTTCTTCAGGCACAAAGGGGAAGCGGTACGCGTTGCCCAATGCGGAAGTCATGATACATCAGCCGCTGGGAGGCGTATCGGGCCAGGCTGAGGATATGAGGATAAGGACCCAGTGGATGCTCAGGATAAGGGAGAAACTCAATAAGATACTAAGCAAGAACACGGGGCAGACCGTCAAAACCATTGCCAGAGACACGGACAGAGATAATTTCATGTCTGCTGAGGAAGCGATGGAGTACGGCATCATAGACCAGGTGCTGAAACCGAGATGACTTCGTTGCGGAGAGCAGGCCGGGCAGAGGGTGATGTGATAAAGCACAGGATAAGAGAGTAAAAGTGAAGTATTAAGGAAAGAAAGAGATGAGCATGGACAAAGATGTTACGGGACAGGAGCCCAGATGTTCCTTTTGCGGGAGGCTTCAAAGCGAAACGGAAAAACTCATATCGGGGCCGGGAGGCGTTTATATCTGTGACGCCTGTATAGATGTTTGCAATGAGATCATCGAAAGCGCGCAGGAAGAACAGGACTGGCTGCGTGCGGATGAAGATTGGAAGCCGGATTTTGAGGTGCCCAAGCCAAAGGACATAGTGAAAGAACTGGACAAATATATCATAGGGCAGGAAAAGGCCAAGAGGACTTTGGCCGTAGCAGTATATAACCACTATAAACGCATAGGGGCTCCCATGGAAGCCCAGATGGAAAAAAGCCTGGAAGATGTGGAACTGCAAAAGAGCAATGTCATAATGATAGGGCCTACGGGATCGGGTAAGACCCTGCTGGCCCAGACACTGGCTAAGATACTGGACGTGCCTTTTGCCATAGCAGATGCCACGACTCTTACGGAAGCAGGCTATGTAGGCGAGGATGTTGAGAACATACTCCTCAAACTCATACAGGCTGCCGACAATGATTTGAACAGAGCGCAGCTGGGTATAGTATATGTAGATGAGATCGATAAAATAGCCAAGAAATCGGAAAACGTGTCCATAACGAGAGACGTTTCCGGAGAAGGCGTGCAGCAGGCTCTTTTGAAGATACTGGAAGGGACAGAGGCCAATGTGCCGCCGAAAGGCGGCCGGAAGCATCCTCAGCAGGAATTCATAAAGTTCGATACGACAAATGTGATGTTCATATGCGGCGGAGCTTTTGACGGTCTCGAGAGGATAATCAGGAGGCGTATAGGTGAGAATGTGATCGGTTTCAATTCTGACGTTGCAAAGACCCCTGATGAAGAGGACAATATCCTGGAGATGATACAGCAGGAAGATCTGCTCAGATACGGTCTGATACCGGAATTCATAGGAAGGCTCCCGGACATAGTCACTCTTCATGAACTTACAGAAGAGATGCTGGAGGACATTTTGACGAAACCCAAAAACGCCATGGTGAAGCAGTATCAGAAACTCCTTGCCATGGATGGCGTGCGGCTGGAATTCGAAAAAGGCGCGCTGAGGGAAATAGCGCAAAGGGCTTTGGAGAGAAAAACGGGAGCGCGCGGACTGAGGAGCATAATCGAAGATGTTATGACGGAGGTCATGTATCAGGTGCCCTCAGAACCTTCGATAAGCAGATGCACAGTTACCGGCAAGAATATCAGAGAAGGTTCTATGCCCCTTTTGGAGAAGGAAAAAGGGCAGACTGTAAGGCGCAGGAAGTCTGAGCCTAAAGAGAGTGCTTAGTTGAATGAAAGAGAAAATATCGTAGGGCGACTTTAGTCGCCCTGCGCTATATAGATATATGGAGGAATAAATGGATAAAGAGGAAAAGAAAGCAACGTTGCCGGAAGGAAATGAAATGATAGATGAAGCGGCAGAGGACATGACAGATAAAAGGGAAGAGACTGTCCGAAGTGAAGACGGTAAGCTGATATTGCCCATGATACCCCTGAGAGGACTGAGTGTTTTCCCCAATATGGTCTTACATTTTGATGTGGGCAGGGAAAAGTCCAAAAATGCTTTGGAGCAGGCTATGATGCATCAGCAGATGATCTTTCTCGCGACTCAAAAGGATGAGAATACAGATCTGCCTACAGGCGATGATTTTTATCATGTGGGCACTATTGCAAAGATAAAACAGATGCTCAAGCTGTCAGGAGATACGGTGCGTGTGCTCGTGGAGGGCATAAACAGAGGCCGTATAAAGGAGATCCTGTACGAGGTCCCTTTCTTCAGCTGTGATATAGAAGAAATAGTGGATGAAGAGCCTGCAGAGATCAGCCCTCGCATGGAGGCGCTCATGAGGAGCGTGCTCAACAGTTTTGATGATTATATATCCAGGCGCGTCAACAGGCCGGAGGAGATATTTTCCACAGTAGCGGTCATAGACGAGCCGGGGAAGCTGGCTGACATGGTAGCCTCTCATATAGATATGAGCATAGAGGACAAGCAGACCATACTTGAGTGTCTCGATCTTGAGGAAAGGCTGGAAAAGACCAACACCATCCTGAACAAAGAAATAGAGATAATAGATATCGAACAGGATATCAACCGTAAAGTCTCCACACAGATAAACAAGAACCAGAGGGAATATTATCTTCGTGAACAGATGAGGATAATCGAGGAAGAGCTGGGCGGAGATGAGGACGCTGAAAAAGAGGTGGACGTATGGAGAAAACAACTCAAAAAACTGGCCATGCCTGAAAAGAGCAAGGAAGCGGTCTCGAAAGAAATAAAGAGATTCTCCAAATTACAGCCGTCGAGCCCGGAGGCATCAGTGAGCAGGACATATATCGAAACCATACTCGCCCTGCCCTGGAACAAGATGTCAGAGTTGAACAACGATTTGAAAGTTGCTGAGGAAATATTGGAAGAGGACCACTACGGACTGAAAAAAGTCAAAGAGAGAGTTCTTGAATACCTGGCAGTGGTGGAATTGAACCAGAAGATAAAAGGCCCCATACTCTGCCTCGTAGGACCTCCCGGTACGGGAAAAACTTCCATAGCTAAATCTGTGGCCCGTGCGACAGACAGGGAATTCACCCGGATGTCATTGGGTGGTGTCAGAGACGAGGCTGAGATAAGAGGACATCGGAGGACATATGTGGGGGCTATACCCGGCAGAGTGATAAACGCCATAAAGGAAGTCGGGACCCAGAACCCTGTTTTCCTTTTCGATGAAGTGGACAAGCTGGGAAATGACTTCAGGGGAGATCCGGCGTCGGCTCTTTTGGAGGTGCTGGATCCTGAGCAGAACAAAGAGTTCACGGATCATTACCTTGAGATTCCCTTCGATCTGAGCAAAGTAATGTTCATAGCCACGGCCAACACCACGGAGACCATACCGAGGCCGCTGCTGGACAGGATGGAGCTCATAGAGGTAGAGGGATATACTGAAGAGGAAAAGATAAACATCGCAGAAAGGTACCTCATACCGAAACAGAGAAAAGAAAACGGACTCAAGGAGGAGAACCTGAAAATAACAGAGCCTGCTCTGCATGATCTGATAAACTATTATACCAGAGAATCAGGAGTGAGGAACCTGGAAAGAGAGATAGCCAATCTGTGCAGGAAGACGGCCAGAAAGATGGTTTCGGGAAAGAAAAAGACGTTCAGGATAACACCTTCCACTCTGGAAAAGCTTCTCGGCAAAAAGCGGTTCAGGTATGACAAGATCGAAGGCCAGAAAGAGGTCGGCGTAGTCACCGGATTGGCATGGACCGTCGTAGGAGGAGATACTCTTTTCATAGAGACGGCTGCAGTGCCGGGGACGGGCAGGCTCAACCTTACGGGCCAGATGGGAGATGTGATGCAGGAGTCTGCGAAAACAGGCATCAGCTACATCCGTTCCATCTCTGATAAGCTGGGGATAGAAAAGGATTTTTATAAGAATCTGGATATGCATATCCATATACCTGAGGGAGCGGTCCCAAAAGACGGCCCCAGTGCGGGAGTGACGATGTGCACGGCTATGGTTTCTGAGCTGACAGGCAGGGCGGCACGGAAAGACGTGGCCATGACCGGAGAGATAACTTTGCGCGGCAAGGTATTGCCTGTGGGAGGTATCAGGGAAAAAGTGCTGGCAGCCCATAGAGCAGGTATCAGAACTGTCCTCCTGCCTAAGGAAAACGAAAAGGATATAGAGGACATATCGGAAAAAGTCAGGAGAGAGATGGAATTCATCCTCATAGAGAAGGTGGAGGATGCTTTGGAGATAGTTCTGGATGATAGTGAATAAGGTGGATATCGTGGCAGTGGCCGTAAAAAAGGAGCAGTATCCTCCGGCAGATATGGCGGAGATAGCCTTTGCCGGCAGGTCCAACGTGGGAAAGTCATCTTTGCTGAATCTTGTGACAGGCAGGAGGAAACTGGCCAAAGTCAGCGGTGCGCCGGGGAAAACGAGGACCATAAATTTTTATGAGATAAACGGCAGCTTCAGGATCGTGGATCTCCCGGGGTACGGATATGCCAAGATCTCCCGCAGCGAAAGGGAAAAGTGGGGCAGGATGATAGAATCCTACCTGGAGAAAAGGCCAAATCTGGTCAAGGTGGTGCAGCTCGTGGACATAAGACACGGTCCCACCGCCCTTGATATCCAGATGTACGATTATCTGAAGTTTTACGGCCTTGACGGGTTCGTCGTGGCCACCAAGGCCGACAAGGTCCCTGTGACCAGGAGGGCAGGACATCTTTCCGCCATAAGGAAGGGGCTTGATATGGCAGGTGACGATACACTGATAGCCGTGTCGGCTCTCAAGAAAGAGGGATTGGACGAGATGCTAAAGGCGATAGAAGGAGCAGTAGATGCAGTTTAACATAGCCTTCAATGTTATAATAAAGAGGATAAAGGCGATCAGATTCATGATGGCCGACAGGACAGTGCCGAAGCGCAGAAAAGCGCTTGTGGTATTCGGCATCATATATCTGTTCCTTCCTGTTGACATTATTCCGCCCGTTATTTTCCCCATAGGGTTTCTGGACGACCTGATTTTGTGGCTGTATATACTTTATCACTTGCGAGAGACGCTGGATAAATACTGGATGGGGGAGAAAACCAAGGATTATTCTGATAAATACAAGGACGCCATAGAAACCGACTTCGAAGTGGAATACGATGAAGAAGAGGAAAATGATAAGAGGAGAGGAGGATGAAAATGCCACACAAAAAGCATATCGGGGAGGTCATGATACCGGAAGAGAGGATCGAAAAAAGGGCGAAAGAGATCGGTGAGCAGATAACTCGGGATTATGAAGGAGAAAGTGTACATCTGATCGGTGTGCTGAAGGGTGCAGTCATGTGGATGGCAGAGATAATGAAGCATATAGATCTGGATGTGACCATCGACTTTCTGGCATGCAGCAGCTACGGATCTGATACCAAAACATCGGGAGTGGTGAAGATAAACAAGGATCTGGACAGCAGCATAGCCGGAAAAAATGTGATACTGGTAGAGGATATAATCGATTCGGGCGTGACCCTGAACTATCTCAAAAAGTATCTGATGAACCGGGATCCCAAAAGTATAAAGGTATGCAGCCTTTTGGACAAGCCGGAGGGCAGGAAGATGGAGATAGAAGGAGATTACGTGGGATTCCCTGTGGGAGACGTTTTCATCATAGGTTACGGACTGGATTTTGACCAGAGATACAGGCAGCTTCCATACATCAGCTACCTGGACAGATGACCGGTGTATGGTTCCCTGCAGAGGTATTAGAATTGATTTCAAAATGTTTTGCATATATCATAGAGGTAGTGGTTCGTAGGTGACATCTGTATAAAATCGGCAGGAAACACATGGATCACAGTAAGATTGTGGAATTTCAGGAGGAAAAACTAATGAGTTACAAGGTACAAGTGGGAATTTCAAACAAGCATCTCCATTTATCGGAGAAAGATCTGGCAGCACTTTTCGGAGAGGGATATGAACTTACTCCCACAAAGGATCTTGTTCAGCCGGGCCAGTTTGCCAGCGAGGAAAAAGTGGATATAGTAGGGCCCAAGGCGACGTTGAAGGGAATAAGGGTACTGGGACCGGTAAGACCGGAAACGCAGGTCGAATTGGCGAAGACCGATGCGAGGACCATAGGTATAGATGCACCTGTCAGAGAGTCGGGAAAACTCGATGGCACACCGGGATGCAAGCTGGTGGGACCTAAAGGTGAAGTCCAGCTGGATCACGGCGTCATAGTGGCTTTGAGGCATGTACACCTCAATCCTGAGCAGGCAAAGGAAGCAGGAGTGAAAGACAAAGATGTCATAAGCATAAAAATAGGAGGAGAAAGAGGACTTGTATTTGATGAAGTCTTGGTGAGATCCGGGGACAAGCATGAGAAAGAGATCCATCTGGATACAGATGAAGCGAACGCTGCAGGCTGCGGACCTTCCACCGAGGCGGAATTGATAATAAAGTAGAGGAATGGCTTGATCATATCAGCGTGTAGAAAATATCAAGGAGTGAGAGATAAACATGGGAGTAAAAAAGACATTACAAATCAAAGGAATAGAAACGGTATACCAGTATTTCGAGAAGGATCCGGAGAAGAACCTTCCTCTCATAATGGACTGGGTAAATAAGTTTTCCAGCGGAGCGGCATCTTCTCAGAAAAATATCGTGAACGAAGTACTGAGTGATCCTGATAGTCCCTGGTACAAACTTCTGGTGAGCCTTTGGGACGACATCGATTCTGAGATCGTCAAAAAGTTGTTCACCAATTTCGTAATCAATGCGGGGCTTATAGGATTGGAAAAACAGGTGGAAACCAGAGAAAAATATAACTGCAACGTTCCATGGGCCATACTCATGGATCCCACATCTGCGTGCAATCTCAAATGTACGGGATGCTGGGCCGCAGAGTACGGTCATAAACTCAACATGGACCTGGATACCCTGGACAGCATAATAAGACAGGCTAAAGAAATGGGAACATACATGTTCATATACTCCGGTGGGGAGCCTCTGGTGAGAAAGGACGACATCATCAAGCTTTGTGAGATGCATGATGACTGTGCCTTCCTGGCTTTCACCAACGGCACGCTCATCGACGATGATTTCACCGATGAGATGCTGAGAGTGAAGAACTTTGTACCTGCAATAAGTGTGGAAGGATTTGAAGAAGCCACCGATGACAGGAGAGGTGCAGGCACGTTCAAGAAAGTTGAAGCGGCCATGGATCTTTTGAAAAAGAAGAAATTGCCTTTCGGAGTTTCCTGCTGCTACACCAGCAGAAACACCCATTCCATAGGCAGCGAGGAGTTCATCGACTGGATAATAGCAAAGGGCGGCAAGTTTGCATGGTTCTTCACATACATGCCCGTCGGGGTGAACGCTGTGCCGGAGCTGATGGCCTCTGCGGAAGACAGAGAATTTATGTACAGGCAGTTACGTAAATTCAGAAAGGAAAAGCCCCTGTTCACTATGGACTTCTGGAATGATGGTGAGTATGTAAACGGATGTATAGCGGGAGGCAGATACTACCTGCACATCAATGCAAACGGAGATATCGAACCTTGTGCATTCGTACATTATTCAGATTCCAACATAAAGGACAAGACGTTGCTTGAAGCGTACCAGTCGCCGCTGTTCATGAAATATAAAGAGGGACAGCCTTTCAACGACAATTATCTGAGGCCCTGCCCTGTTCTCGACAATCCGGAAAAGATAAACGGTATAGTCAGAGAGAGCAAGGCTGTATCCACCGACCTGGAAAATCCCGAAGAGGTGGAGGATCTTTCAGGACGCTGCGTAGATATTGCGGAAAAATGGGCGCCTGTTGCCCAGCATATATGGGACACAGAGCCTCATAAGAAAAGGAATGCCAGATAAAATATTGCGGCATAAAAGAGGAAAAGACGAGATGCCGCAGTTTCTCCGGAAGCTGCGGCTTTTCAGTGTCCATGATCCATGAACAAAAATCGCGACCTTATAGAAGATCGCGATAGTATCTGTAAAAGGTCTGTGGAACCGATGCCGGTCATCAGGATATGGGTTCGAAATCGGCAGCCCCGTGTTTGCAGAGAGGGCAGACGATATCGTCAGGAAGGGTGTCTCCTTCATAGATATATCCACATACCGCACATACGAATCCCTTTTTCCCATCAGTGTCAGGCTTGGGTTTCACGTTGTTCTGATAGTAAGTGTAAGTCATCGTATCCTTCGTACTCATGACCCTGGCCTCGGTGACAGTGCATATGAACATGCCGTGAGTGTCCAGATCCACATATTGCTCCACTTTCAGGGAGAAGGCGGCATTTATGTATCTGGGAAGTATTATGAGGCCGTTGTCTGAGCGGATGGGCGTACAATCGGCAAATTTATCCACATCCCTGCCGCTTTGGAAGCCGAAATGCTCGAATACTTTGAATGGGGCTTCAACCGAGAGACAGTTCACATTCAGTATGCCCGTCTTTTTTATCACGTCGTGAGAGTAATTGGCCTTGTTGATGTTGACGGCCACACGGTTGGGGTTGTCTGTCACCTGGGAAACGGTGTTCACTATGAGGCCGTTATCTTTTTCACCGTCGTTACATGTGACCACATACAGGCCGTAACCTATCCTGAACAGAGCGGTCATATCTCCCTTATCGGCATCTTCTTCAGACTGGGCCACATATTCTTTACACAGTTCCGAAACCATCCCGTCTATCTGCTGCCTGTTCTCATCGTTCATGGCGGACATGATGCTGACGGTGTTTTTGGTGAAGGTGATATTTTTACATTTTTCGAACATACGCTTCATGATCTTGGCGGCCTGAGGAGCCCATGAACCGTTTTCGATGATGGCGATAGTCCTGTTTTGATAGTTCCTTTCCACCAGATGATCTATGAACTGCTTCATGAAAGGGAAGATCTCTGCATTGTAAGTGGTGGTGGCTAGGACCAGTTTTCCGTATCGGAAGGCGTCCTCTACAGCCTCGGACATATCGTCTCTGGCAAGATCGCAGACTACCACTTTAGGACAGTCGTTTTCTCTCAATTTTTCAGCCAGCAGTTCGACAGCCGCTTTGGTATGTCCGTAAACGGACGTGTAAGCTATCATTATGCCTTCTGATTCTACAGCATAAGATGACCACGTGTCGTACTGTTTGATGTAATGTGCCAGATCCTCTTTGAGTACAGGTCCGTGGAGAGGGCATATGATCTCTATGTCCAGACCTGCCGCTTTTTTCAAAAGGTTCTGTACCTGAGGACCGTATTTACCTACGATGCCGATATAGTATCTACGGGCTTCGCAATCCCAGTCTTCATCTACGTCCAGTGCACCGAATTTCCCGAATGCGTCTGCGGAGAAAAGGACCTTATCTGTGCTGTCATAGGTAAGCATGACTTCCGGCCAGTGGACCATGGGGCCCATTACGAAAGTGAGCTCATGTTTACCTAAAGAGAGGGTGGAGCCCTCTGTGGTTTCGATTTTTTTACCTTCAAGGTCCATATCGAAGAAATTCCCGATCATTTTGAAAGCTTTTCCCGTAGCCACTACTGTGGTGTCAGGATATACTTCCAGGAAATTCTTTATATTCGCGGAATGATCCGGCTCCATATGCTGTACGATGAGATAATCGGGCTTTCTCCCGTCTAAGACTTGGGATATGTTGGACAGCCATTCTTCAGTGAAGTTGCGATCTACCGTATCCATAACGGCGATTTTTTCATCAATTATCACATAAGAGTTGTATGCCATGCCGTTTGGAACAGGATATTGTCCCTCAAAGAGATCCAACTTATGGTCGTTGACTCCTACATATTTTATAGATTCGGTTATCTGTGTCATATCGTATATCCTCCATTACGTAAAAATCGTTGATCTGTCAGCCGGATCCGATCTGTCCGGCCATTAAATGATAACGCAGCCATGGCGGGAAATCAATACATCCCCGCCAAGATGCTTATACCCTGCCGCACGATTTGTGAAACAGATAAAAAGGGCTCGGGAGGCGTATGGGAGGCCTGTCGTAAGGGAAGGTGATACCCTTAAAAATTCCTGTAAAACTTTTTCCTTGGATCTTGATTCGTTGACATGTTGCACGTCACTAAGTTATCATATACTTTGTTCAGAGGGAGAATCGATATGAATTTTGGAAGTTTTTTTAGCGGCCGTTACGGCATGGACAATTTCAACAGGTTTTTGATGATCCTGGGGCTCGTACTCAGCTTTTTATCGATGATAGTGAGGATACGCCTCTTTTATACCATAGGCGTGATAATCTGGATATTCGCTCTGGCAAGAGCCTTTTCCAGAGCCCATGGGAACAGGGCCAGGGAAAATCAGTGGTTCATGGCCAAGACCGCGTCGGTGCGTAATTTCTTTTGGAAAAAGAAGACCATCAGGAACGAAAAAAAATACAATCACATTTTCAAATGTCCCTCCTGCGGGCAGCATGTGAGGGTGCCAAAGGGGAAGGGCAAGATCGAGATCAAGTGTCCCCGCTGCGGAGGCACGTTCGTCAAAAAAAGCTGATAGGATCCGTACTTTTCATATCGCAGACAGATGAAGACACCTTTCTTGCAGTAAGGTGATGGTCCTCTTGTCGTAAAAATCGTGAAAAAGACTGTTCGTGCGGGGAAGCAGACAGCCGGAGGTAAGGGAGCGGGGTCAGGCAGGGTCGCAGTCAGAAGTTTTTTTCGCAGAATAGGACAACACTTTCACATTTTCGCTTTCGACATGGCGGATAAAATGCTTCTCATTCTCCCGGGGGCTGCCGTGTTGTTTTTTCCCTGTGATATCGAACCTCGCATCGGAGAAATTCTTGTAAAGTCTGTTGATGTTCATGAGCTCCGGATGGAAATCGGGATTGTCTGTCTTGAAGTTGTTGAGGCTTACAGGCGCCTGGGAATAATCTATGAACTGCCCGTAAGTATACCGTTCCCCTTTATGAGGCGATTCAGGATCAAAAGCAGATTTTTGTTGTACGTGAATATGTAGTTGCTGGTGGAAAAATCGTCGATGCAACAACTTATGATCTTGTCTTTGAGGGGTATGCTTTCCATTTGGCCGGCGATATAGATCAGTTTTTTGCCGCAGCCGGAAAAATACCGCTGTATTTTTTCGATCTTGCGGGTAGACACATCTACGATTATGTATATGGGTTCGTCAGGCAGGTTGTTCATGTACTTGAATATGAAATTGTATGAAAAAGGCCCGGTCATGATGTAACCCAAACTGTTCCCGTGAGAGAGTATCTGCTGGTACATGTAAAGATATGCCCTTTCCATCAGGCCGGAGTACTCTGCGCTGAAATCATCGGTTATGGCAGAGACAGAGTCTATGTTCTCAAAGATCTTGAACGGCGAAACGTCGGTGCAGCCTTCGCTTATGAGGATGCCGTCCGATATGCGTGCAGAATATCCGCATTTGCATCCGACGTCGCTTTCCACTATGTTACCGGTTTCAGAAATTATCGCGTTCTTGAGAGACAGGTTGCCTCTGCACTTTGGACACATGAGGATGTTGAGGATGTCGAGGGGCATATGGAACTCTTTTGTGTCATGGGATACAGAAGATGACAGAGCTTTATATTTATCGATTTCACCGGTGAGAGCTTCGGATATCTCGTTGAGCTCTTCGAACCTGGATCGTGTTTCATGCAGTTTTTGCTTCAGCAGTTCCACGATCTTTTTAGCAGCTTTTTTGTCCCCGAGACTGGAGGCGTTTTCGTAATATTCCATCAGCCCTGTTTCTTCCAATGAAAAACCCAGTTTTTTGTAGTAGAGCACCATATCCATCTGTTCCATACAGTGTCTGTCGAAAACATATTGGCCGTTTTCCCGGCGTGGAGCGATAAGAGCCTTGTCCACGTAGTATCTCACCGTGCTGGGGTTTATATGGTATTTGCCGGCGAATTCCCCTATCTTCATAATGACCTCCCTTCACCTCTGTATATTTTAGATTATAGAAGGTTTTGAGTTCATATCAATAGCAAAGCCCGCTATAAAAAGTGAGGGTATATTCGCAATAAGTTGACCCGGGTTTATGTTTTTGAGATTTTCCGCCTTGCTCTAAACGCGACATGAAACGATAGAATAAATATGCAAATATATTCATTTTTTCTTTATACTACGGAGGTGAAACATGACAAATGTAACACAAGTGGAGAAAAACGGTCTATTTGAGTTGACCGAAAATGTTCGTGCAGAACTTTATTCATCCAGGTATTACAATGAAGATCTGGCACCTACATCCGTTTCGCAAAGGACATGGACCACATACAACGTCGCCATGCTGTGGGTAGGTATGTCTATCTGTATACCTGCTCTCGCCCTTGCATCCGGACTCATATCTATGGGAGTATCACCGGCTCTCTCGGTCATCAACGTGGCCCTTGCCAACGTGATAGTACTCATACCTATACAGCTCAACTCTCACATCGGAACGAAGTACGGTGTACCGTTCCCTCTGTTCGCAAGGCTTACTTTCGGAGCCAAAGGAGCCCATATCCCGACTGTGCTCAGAGGAGTGACAGCCTGCGGCTGGACATCTGTGCAGTCCTGGGTAGGAGGCGGAGCAGTAGGAGCTCTGATAGGGTGCTTTATAGAGGCGTTCGGTGATCCGAACTGGACATTCAGCGTTCCTTCATGGGGAGGTATGACGGAAGTCGCCGGCGGACAGTTCATAGGCTATGTCATCTTCATCATATTCATAGGATGGGTAGCATATAACGGTATAGAGAGGATTAAATGGGTACAGAACATAGGCGGCCCCCTGCTCATAGTAGTCATGCTCGCTCTGTTCGCCTGGGCAGCCAACCTTGCAACAGAGTCCGGATACGGCATATGGGAAGTCATGGAGCAGGATAACGACCCGGCAGTCATTGCACAGTACGGAGGATTCTGGTATATATACCTTTCGGGCATATGCGGCAATATAGCATTCTGGGCCACCATGGCACTCAATATACCGGACTTTTCCAGATATGCAAGGTCTCAGAAAGATCAGTTCAGGGGACAGCTCTACGGCATGCCCATTCCTATGGCCGGCTGTGCGTTCATAGGAGCATATTTTGCCCAGGCAACGAAACTGGCATACGGAGAAGCTATGTTCGATCCGACAGGCGTCTTCTATTACATCGATAACAAGATAATAGTATTCATAAGCGCCATCGGTGTTATAGCAGCTACGGTAACGACATGCATCGCTGCCAATGTAGTGGCTCCGGCTAATGGATTCTCCAATATTTCTCCAAGAAAGATATCTTACAGAAAGGGAGTCGTGATCGCCATCCTGATCGCTTTCTGTGTACTCCAGGCATGGTGGATATACGGATCGGGTTCGGCATATTTCACATGGATGAACGCATACGGGACCATACTGGCGCCTATTGCGGGAATATTCATAGCAGACTACTACATATGTAAGCAAAAGAGGATAGATCTGGCAGGACTCTTCAGAGGAGAAAAAGGTAAGTACTGGTACAGCGGCGGATTCAACTGGGCGGCTATAATCTCATGGTTCGCTGCATTCATATTGCCTCTGATGCTCTACTTCGGAGTAGAAGGTCCTTTCTGGAAGTTCATCAATTCCATAAATTACTTCTGGTCGTTCATACTGGGATTCGTGATTTATATACTGTTGATGAAGACGAGTCTTGCAAAAGATTCTTATCTCTCCGATGAAGAGCATGAGGAAATGACGAAACATGCATAAGAGTGGTAAAGCCGGCTGTATATTTTCGAAAAAAAGTGTATTGCAGTGACCTTGGCTTGATGTGCTAACTTCGGAAGTGGGTAAGTACGATGTTTGAAGCCGGATACGGATACTATGTATGCTTTTGCATCAATAAACCAGCCGATCCAAAATGGTAAGTGAATGGCTTTGAACAACAAAGAGGCGGTCGTAGAGAAGATATGCCTTCTGAACGATCGCCTTTACCTTTGCAAAAATTTCGTTTCTGTGGCGGCACGGCTGACTCTGGTATATAATGTATCTGCAGAGAAAACGGTGAACGGAAGGGTTTGCCGAAGGAAGGGTGAGATACGGAGGGACATCATATGCGTTTTTATATAGTAGATGCGTTTTCTGACAGAGTTTTCGGCGGGAATCAGGCAGGGGTTGTCATCCTGAAGAAGGGTGAGGATTTCCCCGCAGATGAGATCATGAAAAAGACTGCGGCGGAACTGAGATATTCCGAGACCGCTTTCGTGAGACCGGGAGACAGCGATGTTTTCGAGCTGCGGTATTTCACTCCGGCTGCAGAGGTGGATCTTTGCGGTCATGCTACCATAGGGACTTTCTGTGCATTGATGGATGAAGGTTCGGTGCATGAAGGAGATGTGTGCAGAGCCCTGACCCGGGCCGGAGAGATAGAAGTCCGTACAGACGACGGCGGCATATTGATGGATATGGCCGATCCGGAATATATAGGGCCTTTGGACGAGGCTGAGGAAGCGGATAGTCTTGCCGGTATAATGGGGATAGGCTCAGACGGGCTGGACGTTTCCATGGGACCCAAAATGATATCCACGGGACTTGCTGATGTGATGATGCCCGTAAAGGACGAAAAAGTATTGGACATGATAGATCCTGACTTTGACGCCCTGGCCGATTTTTCAAAGAGACTGGATGTGGTAGGGGTACATGCCTTTACCGTGAACGGTGAAGACGGCAGGATACATGCGAGGAATTTCGCGCCCCTTTATGATATAGACGAGGAGGCGGCCACGGGCACATCAAACGGAGCCCTTGCATATTATCTGTACATATGCGCAGACGAAAAAAGAGATTTGGATATCACCGTGGTACAGGGTGAGAAAATGGGCCGGCCTTCAGTCATAAGGGCGATGCTGGAAAATAAAAACGGAGATATAAAGATAAGAGTAGGCGGAAGTGCGAAGATATTGGCAAAAGGGGATATAATGCTTACGTAACGAAAGACCGGGTCCCTCAGTGGATCCGGTCCTGTCCGTATGCGTATACACAAGTCCCTGTCCTATGCCTTCGATCAGTCGAGGGTCAGGGAAGGAGCCGTATATGTCCTTGCGTTCATTTCCTCGTTGAGTGCGTACAGTCCTTTTGCATCAGAGCCGAAGAGTTCGTATTTTTTGACGAGATCATCGGCAGTTTTTTCTTCTTCGCCCTGCTCCTTAACGAACCAGTCGAGGAACTGCATGCTGCGGTAGTCTTTTACCTCTGCGGCGGCGTCATATATGGTGTTTATGAGTGAAGTCACATACTGTTCGTGCTTGAAAGCCTCCTTGAGGGGATCTATGTGGGCCTTGAGCTCCACATCGGGCTTTGCGATGGCCTCCAGTGTGACGCTGACGCCGTTGTTCTGCAGATATTCCATGAAGAGAAGGGCGTGATCCCTTTCTTCCTGGGCCTGTATCTTGTACCAGTTGGCGAATCCGTCAAGGCCCTCATCAGCGTAGTAGCTGGAAAAATCCAAATACAGATATGCCGAGTAAAATTCTTTGTTTATCTGATCATTCATAAGATCTGCTACTTTTTTATCCATGTTTTACCTCCATGTGTTGAAAATGCGATATCCATATCCAGTCTGTCAAACTGCAGGTGCAAAGCACCTGAAGATAGTATACCACCGATGGGGCGGATGAAACAAGGAGAGGCTGCAGATGTAATGTGATAAGACATATGTTACAGAAATAGGTAAAAAAAGAGAGAGGCTCTGGTACAATAAATCAAAACCAAAAAACCATGTACCGAAAGGAGCCC